>DROK01000117.1 GCA_011321895.1 Thermodesulfatator atlanticus | reverse complement strand
CCGGTAAGGTGGACTCCGATAATTTTGGGCATGATCAGGTGAAAGGGTTTACCCGCCATGGCCATGGCTACGTCAAGCCCGCCGGCCCCGATGGCCAGCATGGCGCAACCCCCGGCAGTAGGGGTGTGGGAATCCGAACCCAGCAGGGTTTTGCCAGGGCAGGCAAATCGTTCAAGGTGTACTTGGTGACAAATCCCGTTTCCCGGGCGGGAAAACCAGAGGCCGTAACGGGCCGCAATACTCTGTAAGAACCGGTGGTCGTCAGCGTTACGGAAATCAGTCTGCAGGAGATTGTGGTCTACGTAAGAGACGGAAAGCTCGGTGCGCACCCGGTCAAGACCTATTACTTCGAATTCGAGGTAAGCCATGGTCCCGGTGGCATCCTGGGTAAGGGTCTGGTCAATTTTGATGGCGATGGGGGTGCCGCGTTTGAGGGTGCCTGAAACCAGGTGTTTTTCGATGATCTTTTCGGCAACGGTAAGACCCATGTTTTTCCTCCTTTCAGTTATGCTTCCGGGATGAGGGCAAAAGGTTCGGGATAGAGTTTTTTAAGAGTATCTAGCAGCGGTCGGACGTATTCTTTTAAGGGGTGTTCCTCATTTAAACCGCGGGTAATCAGGGCCATATACTGAAGCAGGGGTTCAAAAAGAAAACCTTTTACGGACTCATCGGTCTTGTGCCATATTTGGGGCCTGGCATCCAGTGCGAAAAGTTCGAGGGCCTCAGCCGGGGAAAGATTAAAAGAGCTCAAAAGATAGACGTGCCTTAGACGGATAGAGAGATCAAAGCCTGCCAGTTCTTCTTCGCTTAGACCACGCAGGCTAATACCCACCGGGGGTACCAGGCCGTGTTTGGGCCATAAGTCCTCAAAAAGTTCGGGGAAATGCTGGCATAAAAAGAGCAAAAGGGCCTTGGCCACCTTCTGTTCTTTGTGTTCCAGGTAGACTTCCCGGAAGGCTTCCACCGAACCGGAAAGGACGTATCTTTTGCGTTCAAGCTTGTCTATGTTAATCCGGCAGGGCTGACCTTCTAAAAACTTGTGAAAGGGGGTTTCGCTATCAAGTTCCGTTATCAGTACCAATCCCGCTAAGGAAAGGGCCTTGTGGTTGGCGCGCAATTTTTCCGGCTCGGTCTCGAAACCCAGCTCAGGGCCCATTTCCTTAAGGAAAGCATAGGGCTGGTTCAGAGGGGGCTGTTTTTTGAAGACAAAGATCCCTTTTTTCTCCTCCATGGCGGCCCAAGCTTATCATTATTTGCCGTTTTTGGCGATAGAGGATTTTTCCCGGTCTTTTGCCGGTGGCTGGTTTTTCTTGAGACTGCTTCCCTATTACTGTAGAATTCCATTCTCTAATAACGGCAGGATTTTTTTAAAAAAGGAGGTTTAGATTAATGTCTATCAAAATTGTAGGCTTAATCTTTAAAAAACTTTTAATTTGACGGGAGAGCTGGAGCGATCCGATAAGTGGATAGATAAGGCATAAATTATTTTTTCAAAAATTTTAAAAAATTATGATCATTTGCCTTGCTCAAACCTATTTTGGCCCTCATTCACTTAATTCTGTCTATAAATTT
>DROK01000116.1 GCA_011321895.1 Thermodesulfatator atlanticus | reverse complement strand
CCCGGGAGATCGCCTTCTTCTTTAGCGAGCTTGAAATCTGCCCCCGCTCATGACAGAAGAAGAATTCCTAAAATTCTTGCGACAAAAATTCCGCCCCCACTCCCGGGAAGTAATTTGCGGGGTGGGGGACGATTGCGCTGTGCTGGACTTTCCTGACCACTGGCTACTCTTGACCCTTGACACCTTCGTAGAAGGCCGACATTTCTCCTGGGACTATTTTACGCCCTACGAAGTGGGGAGGAGACTGGCAGCCGCCAACCTTAGCGACCTCGCCGCCATGGGAGGGAAACCCACCTTTGCCCTCCTGAGTTTGAGCACCCCTCGCCTTGAGGAAGAAAGGATCACGGTTTTTCTGGAAGGAATAAAAAGCAAGCTTGCCCTCTACGGGGCGGAACTCATCGGAGGAGACACCTGTCGGCACGAAAAATGGGTCATCTCTCTTACTCTCCTGGGACACACCCCCAAAGGGGGAGCCGTTTTTCGCCACGGCGCCAACCCGGGTGACCTCATTTTTGTCTCACGCCCCCTGGGGGCCTCCGCCGCGGCCCTTTACCTATGGCAGAAGGGGCTTGAACCACCCGCTTCTCTCAAGAAGGCCCACCTGGATCCTGACCCGGAAGTGACCCTTGGCGCCATCCTTGCCGAAAACCAGCTGGCCTCAGCCATGATAGACGTCTCAGACGGCCTTTTGCTCGATCTTGAAAGGCTCTGCGAGGCCAGCGGAGTAGGAGCTGAACTCGAGCTTGAAAGGATCCCTGTGGCTGAAGAAGTGAAGGCCCTGCCCCTTGAAGACCCCTATTCCCTGGCCCTGAAAGGTGGAGAGGATTTTGCCCTCCTCTTTACCGTCCCCGCTGAAAAGGCCAAAATTTTGGAACAACTCTGTCGACGAAAACTTTACCAAATAGGAAGAATCATCCCTTCCCCTGGACTTTTCCTTTTAGAAGACCGGACGCGCAAACCCATTGCCCCCGAAGGCTTCGACCATTTTAAAGTTTAATCCTTGACAGCGTCTCATCCGTGCCTATGTTCAGCTTGTCCAAGCCGGAAGGAAAAGGAGGAGCAAAATGCTGATCAAAAAGGAACACGCGCAGGCCCTGTTGAAATTACTTTCCTTCGAAGAAGAGACCGCCACCAAAGGCATGGAAATCCCCGAGGCGGACGAAAATCTATATTTTGAACTGGAAGTACAGGCCCTGGTAAGGCAGTCTGCCCCCCTTAAAAGGGAACTTACCTACCTGGGCCGTGAACTGGCCCTGGTGCTGCGTGACCTCATAGAAAAAGGCGCTTTGAAGCCACCGGAAGAGTGGACCGAGGGCTGGCGTTTTTTGGGGACCGAAATAATCGCCATGCTTGAAGCCGCAGGCCTTTCCGGACAGGTGGGGCCTCTGGCGAGAGAAATCTTACAGGAAAGAGGTCTGGCCGGAGAAATTAAAGACCAGGAAACAGGCAAGAGATATATCGGCCTTACCGAGGCCGGCAAACGCCTTTTTGAAATCTATCAGGCCTTGGAGCCTGAACTTGAAATTTCGGCCCAGCTGGCCCAGGAAATTCGGAAAATTCCCGCCGGGCCGGCCCGGGCCTCCCTCCTCACCACCGATACGCATACCAAACACCTGCTGGAGGGTATGAGGCTGCTTGCCTACAGCGTGCCCACCTCGGATATCTACGCTTTCACCGCCCTGGGTCAGGCCGTAAAAAAGACCCTCAGCCTGGGCGGGTTTGGCGAGGGAGACGTATTGACCGGAGACCTGCTCTGGGCCCTGGCGGACGTGGCTGATGGCAGGACGGTGCCAGAAGCCACCGTGGCCATCCTCCAGAGCCTGGGCTACATAGACCAGAACCTGGAACTTTTGCCTGCTGGTTACTGGGCCCTCGAAGTCCTGCGCCTCTGGAAAAGGGACCTGGTGCCGGAAGCCTGGACTATCGCCATAGAAGACGAAGAGGTGGAAATCCTCCAGGCCATCGAAGCCCTGTGGCAGAAGGCCCAAAACAACCCCGAAGAGACCCCCACCTTTGCCAACCTCCGGGCCGAAATGATTGACCGCAAGATCAAACAATATAAGGCCCTTCTGGAACGTTATGGGCGTAAAATTGAAGAGATGCCGGAAAAATACCAGCAAATCGCCGGAGAATTCATCATCGCCAAGGATTTGGCCCGCTGGTACGATGATAATTTTAATCTCCGTCTAAGTCTTTACAGCCTGGAATCCTTCAACCTTATTAAGACCGGCACGGACCATAAAAATCGTGAAGTCTTTGAACTTACCGATTTCGGGCGCCAGGTCTTGACCGATCAAGAACAGCGTGTGCGTGACATAAGTTCAACCGCGGTCAAGGCCATTACCATGACCCGGCGTTCCTTCTCCGCCCCCAACGTGGAATGGGTGGAGGAGGCCAAAGAAGCTGGCCTGTTGGGCACCGGAGAGCCCACCCAATCCGGCTACCTTTACGCCGAATTGGCGGAAAACATAAGACGTGCCCCGCACCTTACCCGATACGAAGCCGAAATACTGGCCTCCATCCCGGCCCGGGGCATTGACGTAGAGGAACTCTTCAAGATGGTAGGGGAGGGGAAGCGGCGTCGCTTCAAATGGGCCCTGGAAAAATTAGAGGCCCGGCACCTCATAAGCCTCCTCCCTGACGGCAACATCATGGAAACCGAGGCCGGAGAGCTTTTGGACCGGGCGGTCTCGGGGGTGCCCAAAAATTTTGGCCACCCCATAAACCCGCTTATCTTCCGCGTACTTGAGGCGCTGGCCAAGGTAGGGACCCTGTTTGTCAAAGAAAAACGGATCCGTATCCTGCCCAAAAACATAAAAGAGGCTATGCGTTTGAGCGGCCTGCCTGAAGAGGTCTTTGATGACGTCTTGAAGGCCGCCCGACACGCCGGCTACGTCGGCAAGAACACCATTACGGAAGCCGGTTACCTGGTACTTCAGGCGGTAGAAAAGATGAATCCACGTACCGAAGTCAAAACCTTTTACCAGGGAGCCTAAAGATGGCCTCGTTATACCTCGTAGCTCATACCCCTCTGGCGGCCGGGCCGAAAGGTTTTCCGAAGGAAGGAGGGCGTCCTTATCTGCCGGGGGCCCTCCTTACCGAGGCCGCGGAAGAAGCGCTGTTTTTTTACGCCCTCGGGAAACACCCGGATTTTGCCGAAATGGTACGGGCCTTTTTGCTGGCGGGAAATTTCTCCCAGGTCGGCAACGTAAAAGATTTTTTGCTGGCCCGGCTGAGGGAAAGATATCTTGAACTTCAGGAGCTAACCTTTCCGGAAAAGATCTTTTTGCCGGAAATCCAGAGCCGTTTTATCCAGACCATCGAAGTTGCCTCTGGAAGAATTGTCGCCAAGCGAGAACACCAGGTCTTTGTGGGCGTTGTTCCCCTTGAGGCCGAAATACCAACGGT
>DROK01000115.1 GCA_011321895.1 Thermodesulfatator atlanticus | reverse complement strand
TCTTGGCTGCCGGATCTACACGTCTTGATCGTGATGACGGTTCCGCTACTGGCGGCGGTGACGGTGCATGAAGTGGCCCACGGCCTGGTGGCTTACAAACTCGGTGACCCCACGGCCAAAGCCGCCGGGCGCCTAAGTCTTAATCCCATCAAACACCTGGATTTTTTTGGTACCCTGGCCTTTGTCCTCACCCAGGCCATTGGTTGGGCCAAACCGGTCCCCGTTGATCCCCGTAATTTTAAAAACCCCCGCCGGGACATGATGTGGGTGGCCTTAGCCGGGCCGCTTGCCAATTTCGCCCTGGCGGCCTTTTGTGCCCTCCTTTTGAGGATTTTTCCTTACCTCCTCTATCCCCTGTCTCTTTTTGGTGAACAAATGCTTTCTTTCTTCGGAAAGCCCCTTTTGCTCATGCTGGCCCTGGGGGTGCAGCTCAACGTGGGGCTTGCGGTGTTCAACCTCCTGCCCGTTCCTCCGCTTGACGGCAGCAAGATATTAGCCGGTCTGCTCCCCCGCCCGCTCGCCTATCAGTACGCCCGGCTTGAGCCCTACGGTTTTATTCTTTTGCTCCTTCTCATCTTTACAGGAACGATCCAGAAAATTATACTCCCGGCGATCCTTAAACTTAGCTATTTTCTGCGGGGAGGATGGTTGTGAACAGGAAACGAGTGCTTAGCGGCATGCGGCCTACCGGTCCCTTACACCTGGGGCACCTGCACGGAGTACTCAATAACTGGCTCAGGCTCCAGGAAGAATACCAGTGCTTTTATTTTGTAGCTGACTGGCACGCCCTCACCACCGAGTACGAAAACCCCAGACGTATCCCTGCCTTTGCCCGTGAGCTCTTGCTCGAATGGCTGGCGGTGGGGCTTGATCCAGAAAAATCCGTGCTCTTTGTGCAAAGTGCCATCAAGGAACACGCTGAACTCTATCTCCTCTTTGCCATGTTCACGCCGGTCTCCTGGCTGGAGCGCAATCCCACCTACAAAGACATGATCAAAGAACTCAAGCAGAAAGACCTGGCCACGTATGGTTTTCTCGGTTATCCGGTCCTTCAGGCGGCGGATATCTTGATTTACAAGGCGGAAAAGGTGCCGGTTGGGGTGGATCAGCTACCCCACCTGGAGTTGACCCGGGAAATTGCCCGGCGTTTTAATTATCTATACGGCCAGGAGGTCTTTCCCCTACCAGAACCTCTCCTTTCGGAAGTACCCAAAGTGCCCGGGATTGACGGGCGTAAAATGAGCAAAAGTTTCGGCAACGCTATCTTCCTGAACGACGATGAAGAGACAGTGCGGCAGAAGATCCAGAGCATGGTAACGGACGTCCAGCGCCCCCGCAAAAGTGATCCCGGCGACCCTGAAAACCGCTGCGTGGCCTTCCAGCTCATAAAACTCTATTTCTCCCCGGAAGAGCAGGCTGAAATCATTACCGCCTGTAAGGCTGCCAAGCTTGGTTGTGTCCCCTGTAAAAAACGCCTGGCAGAAAAGGTAGTGGCGGCCCTAAGGCCCCTTTGGGAACGAAGGCAAGCCTTGGAAGAAAGACCCTCCCTTTTTGAAGAAATAGTAACCCGGGGGAACGAACGGGCCCGAGACTTTGCCCGTCAGACCCTGGCTGAGGCCAAGGAGGCCCTCTTTGGGGCGACCTGGTATTGAATTAAGAAAGCCCGAGATATTGCTGGATTTCTTCAAGGGATAGATTTTCAACGATTTTGGCAAAGCGCCTCTTTTTGGCGCCTTTTTCTTTAAAAAGGTCCAGGACGCGTCTGGTCACTTCAAGCGCTTCGGAAAGGTCACCTATCTTGCCCACCAGGATTCCTAACCGGGGTTTATAACCACCTTTTCCCCCGAGGTACACTTTAAAACCGTCCCTTACCCCCACGAAGCCAAGGTCCAAGGTGTTGGCCCAGGAACAACAGGCCGGGCACCCGGAAACCCCGATCTTGAACTTATGCGGCAGTTCCTCCCGGGGAAAGGCCTCGTAAATGGCCTGAGCCAGGGGAAAGGTTTCCTGTAAGGCCAGTTTACAGAAGGGGAGCCCTACGCAGGTGCGCGGCTGTAAACTCTTGCCGGATTTTCTGATCCTGGCCCCGGCCTTTTCCAGCCTTTCTAAGGCTTTTAAAGCCTCTTCTTTTCTGAGGCCTAAGACCATGATCTTTTGGGCGGTGGTGGGGTGAATAAAGGCCCCTCCTTCCGCCAGGGAGGCCAGCACTTTCAAGACCTCTGCCCCTATTTTGCCTTCAGGAAGCTCAATACTTAAGGCCCAGGAACCGTCTTTTTGGGGAATGAGTCCGGGAATTTCCACCAGAAGACCTCCTTAACCATATTTTGCTGGGCTTAAATATGCGCTTTGGCCTTTAACTTGACAAGACTGCTATAAATCCTTTAGTAATTGTAAAAGAAAATCAACTATCTTTTCACTTAACGGAGATTTTTGATGGCCAAAACCTCCAAAGAAGACGTCCAGAAGGGGCATGCGCCGGAAATCGAGATTTTTAAGGAATATATCAGGCGCAAGGGGCTTAGGTTTACCCCGGAGAGAGAAATCATCGTGCGGGAAATCTTTGAGATACACGACCATTTTGACGTAGACGAGCTCTATTTGCGCCTGCGCAATAAAGGGAAAAAGCTTTCCAAGGCCTCTATCTACCGCACCCTCCCCCTCTTGATAGACTGCGGCCTGATCCAGGAAGTGTACCACGAAGACGGGCACATGCATTACGAACACACTTATGGGCACGAGCCCCACGCCCACGTGCGGTGTCTGGAGTGTCGCCGGGTGGAAGAATTTACGGATGACCGGATCAAAGAAATAGAAGAACACATTACTAAGGAATTCGGTTACCGGCTAACGGGGCTGCGTTTTGAGCTTCTGGGCTATTGTCCGGAGTGTCAGAAAAAACAGCTGCGTTCTTAGGAGGAGGAGTTGACGCTCAGACTCGATGACCTGCGTAACGGAGAAGAAGCAGAGATCGTAAAGATCCTGGGCGACGGGCCCTTTCGGATCCGTTTGATGGAAATGGGTTTCGTTCCCGGGGCCAAGGTAAGGGTGGTGCGTTACGCCCCCTTAAAAGACCCGGTGGAATACGAGATCAAAGGTTATCACGTAAGCCTGCGGCACGAGGAGGCGGCCAAGATCCTGGTCCGCAAGACTACTTAGCTTCCCTCTTTAAAATTTCCCCTAATTTTTTCCAGAGCCGGCCAAAGGTCTCCAGATCTCCCCTTTTCAGGGCCTCTTGGGCCTGTAAGTAAAGTCTAACGGCCTGGGAGAGGACAGGCATCTTTTTTCGGGGTAACGGCTCCTGGCTAACTTCCTCCCGCGGGGTGCTGGCCCCAAAGATGGCGTAAAGGGCCTCTTCCAAGGTGTGCCCCATGCGGATTTCGTTTTCGTAGGCCACGATCACCCTCTTCAGCTCGGGTATCTGGCCGGACTCGGCTTTTAGGTAAAGGGGTTGCACGTAAAGGAGGTTGCCTTCGATGGGGATGATAAGGAGAGTGCCCAGGATGACCCGGCTGCCCCGCTGGTCCCAAAGGGAGAGTTGCCGGGAGATTTCAGGGTCCTGGTTAATCCGGCTTTCGATCTGCTGGGGGCCGTAAACGAGTTTCTGTTTGGGGAAACGGTAGACCAGCATGTGGCCGTAATTTTCAGGATCACAACGGACACACATCCAGGCGGCCAGGTTATGCTTTTTGGCCGGGTTGAAGGGGATCATCAGGATGAATTCGGCCCGCTTTTCTCCGGGCAGTTTCATGATGGTGTAATAAGGTTTCATATAGCGCCGGTCACTTTTGAGGCTGCGGGGGACTTCCCAGAGGTCTTCCTGGTTGTAAAAGACCCGGGGGTCTTTCATGTGGTAGGCCCCAAAGAGCCTGGCCTGAATGAAAAAGAGCCGGTGAGGGTAACGTATATGCCGCCTGAGATCCTTCCTCAAAGCGGAGAGGGGTTTAAACATATCCGGGAAGATCCGGGTATAAGTCTTGATGATGGGGTCCTGGGGATCTTTCAGGTAAAAAGAGATGTTCCCGTGGTAAGCGTCTATCACCGCGAGCACCGAGTTCCGGATGTAATTCCCCAGGCCTTTGATCCTTCGGGCGTAAGGGTAGCGGTCAGAAAGGGTATAGGCGTCCACGAACCAGAAGAGACGCCCGTCCTCTCCGATGACCAGATAAGGGTCATCGTCGAAACGGAGAAAAGGGGCGGCCTTGCGGACCCGTTCTGAAACGCTCCGGTAATAGAGGATCTTGCTTTCATCAGTGATATCCCGTGAGAGGAGGATTTTGCTTGAGCCGAAACGCAGGCTAAAAAGAGCTCTTCGCAAAAGACCTCCGACCTTAACTCCGGTCTGGCCCCGGTAAGTCGTATAGACGTTTTTTTCCCCGGCGGGATAATCAAATTCCCTGGCTTTGGTGCCTACGATGACGTACTCGTTAGCCAGTTCGCCGAAATAGATCTCTGGCCGGGTAACCTTTATGTCACATTCCGAAACCGGGGGGATGTCTTTGATCAGGAGTTTGGGCAGTCCCTCCGCGGTAACTTCGTTTACCACCCCCAAAGTGAGGCCGTATCCGTGGGTATAGACCAGGTGTTCGTTGATCCAGGAGCGGCTGGGTAAATCTTCATAAGAGAGCTCCCGGGCGGAAAGCATCACCTGGCGCAGTTCTCCGTTGATGAAGTAGCGGTCGTTATCAACCGCGATGAATTTGTAATAGGTCCTTATTTCCTGGATCTGGCTGTAAGTCTCAAGGAGGGGTTCGTGGTCCCAGAGGCGGATGTTTTTGATGGTGTCCTGGTTGCGGGCAAGCACTTCGGCGGTCAAAGGGGGGCCAAAACGGAATTCCTGTTCTTCAACCTGGGAAAGCCCAAAGGCCTCCCTGGTAGCGGCGATTTCGTAAGCCAGATACTTTTTCTCCCGCTCAAGTTCATTGGGTTGAACCACGTAGCGGTGGACTACCCCTGGCAAGAATTTAAGCCCTACAAAATAAAGAAAGGCGTAAAGGCCGGTGAGCCCCAAAAGGATTTCTTTGCGGGGTTTGAATACGAAAAAGGCGGCCAGCCCCGCCGCCAGGACTGAAAGGGCCGCCAGCGCCGTGAGCACCGGCAGGACTACTTTGGCCTCGGTAAAACCGGCCCCAAAAACCACCCCCCGCTCGTCAAAAAGGAGGTCTGCCCGGTCCAGCCAGAGATCAAAAGAAAGACGCAGAAAGAAAAAGACCAGCATCAGGGCGAGATAGCGTCTAAAGGGCCTGGTGAGGCTTAACCTGCGTCCCTGGCTCTGGATGTGACCCAGGGCCAGGAAGACAAAAGTACCAAAGCCAGCGCAAAGCACCCATAAACTGAAGCTCCAGTTGGCCAGATAGCGCAGAAAGGGAAGCTTAAAGACGTAAAAGCCGATATCCAGGGAAAGCAGGGGGTCTGTCCTTCCAAAGGGGACGGCCTTGGCGAAAAGTAGTGCGTCTTCCCAGAGGGGTAAGGCGGCCAGGCCGGAGGCCAACCCCAGCAGCAAGGCGATGATCTTGAGCAGCAGACGGTATTTCTCTCCCAGCCAGTGTCTCAGGCGGGGGTCAAAGAAATCCGCAAAAATGCCGCTTTTTACCGCGGCCCTGTGGACCAGGTAGCCGTTGAGGAAAAAGAGGCCGGCTGATATCCCGCCAAAGGCCAAAAAGAGTAAGGCCTGGACCCAGAATTTTATGAGAAAGACCCGGGTAAACCCCAGGTCTTGATACCAGAGATAGTCGGTA
>DROK01000114.1 GCA_011321895.1 Thermodesulfatator atlanticus | reverse complement strand
CTTTAAGTTCCTGCTCCTTCAAAAGGGATTCTTTTTGGAGCCTTTCCCCCTCGGCCAAAAGGTGCTGATATTCGGCGTAAGTCAGTTTTTTCTGAAGCCAAACAAGTTCCTGGTCGAGGGCCTCCTGCTCCTTCCTCCTGGCGGAAAGGGCCTTCTTGAGGGCCTCAAGTCTGGCCATGTTTTTCTGGTATTCTTCAAAAAGAGACCTCTTATGCTCAAGTTCCTGCCTGAGACCGGCCAGTTCGTCTCTTAGTTGCTTCTCTTCCTTCCCGAAGGACTGTTTCCTGAATCTTAGCTCCCAGCCCTTTTGAAAAATGAGCATATTTTCGAAAGACTTTTTGAGTTCCTCGATGGTGGCGGACTTGAGCACGGTATCCATTAAGGCCTTGAGGCCTCTGGTCACCTCCACGGTAAGGTCTCTTTCTTTGATGATCAGAAGGCTGTTTAAGACGGCGGGGAAAAGGTGGTAGCCTTTTTGGTCCCAGAAGCGCTCGATGGCCGCCGGCCGGGAAAGATCTGTCCCGTCACTTCCTCTGAGACTTACCGTTTCGTCCTGGGCGTTTATTTTAAGGTGGTAAACCTCCTCTCCGATCCGAAAGGTCACCTCGAGCACCGGCAACACGTCTTTGCCGGCGGTCTTTTTGTCTTTTAGCCTGGCCGGGGCCAGAGAAAAGGCGTCTTTTATTCCCTCGATAAGGGTGGTCTTTCCGGTCTCATTCGGGGCGGAGTAATAAAAGGGATTTTCCGCAAACTCAAAGACGTTATCTTCAAGGATCTTGTAATTACGGAAGGCCACTTTTAAGAGTCGCATCAGAGCCCGTACTTATCCTGTAAGAATTTTTCGATCTTGGTCCGCTGGGGACTTATTTTAAGCCCGTAAAGGAGTAACTCCTTGACTTCGGCCTGGTAGTGTTCCGGGACCTTGTCCGTGATGATCCGCTCAAGGATTTGGTAAAAGGTAAGGTTTTCCGGTTCAATATGGGCCCCCTCGGCCAGAAAGAGCCGGTCCGGCAACTGTTTTTTAAGTTCCAGTAAAGGAGTCTCCAGGGGGGCCAGATAGGCCGTAATTTTTACGAAAGTCCTTTCAAAATCAAGTTTTTTCAGCCTTTCAAGATCGTTTTCGTCAAGGACCTGGAGATGGAGAAAACGCGGGGCGTCTGCCAGCTCACGGTACGTGAGCCGGGGGGCCGGCCTTTTTAATTCCACCACCACGTAGCCGCTGGTGGCGTCCTGGTGGGGCAAAAATTCAAATTGCAGAAAGGCCCCGGCGTAAGCGGCCTTCGGGCCCAGTTTACGAAAACGGTGGTAATGGCCCAGGGCCAGGTAATCATATCTGGCTAGCTGGGGGCTGCTTAAGGGCTTCTCCCCGAATTCCGCCCTTTCCCCAAAGGCCCCATGCAGCACCGCCACGTGGTAAATGGCCTCCTCGCAAAGCGCCGCCCGGGGATAATCAAAAAAACCCCCGTAAAAGGCCACCTTCTCTTCCGGGAAGACGAGGCTTGGTGCCTCCGGGGTCAAGAGATGGAGGTTTCCGGCCCGCTCCCAAAAGGAGCGTACTTCCAGCCGGCGGTAAAGGGAATCAGGCCCGTAGGCGTCGTGGCCGCTCACCTCCCCGTAAAAATCGCCACCGCCCCCGGGCAGAAAGATGAAATTGATGTCCCGGGCCTCGGCCAAAAACCTGAGGAAAGAAAGCACGGTAGAGGTGGCCAGGGCGTTGGAATCAAAAGTGTCCCCGGCAAAGATGATAAATTTTACCGCCTCCCGCCGGGCTTCTTCGATTACTTCGGTTAACTTTTCAAAAACCAGCCTGCGGTAAAGCTCACGTCCTAACCCTGGAGGATCAACCCCTAAATGGAGATCGGCTAAGTGGTAGAGTCTCATCTCTCTTTTAGGCTAAATTTAACCCAAATTCCGGGGCTTAAAAACGGAGAAGCGGCTCATTTTTTAAGGCTTTCAGGGAGATCAAAGCGGGCAAAACGCATGATAAAACTCGCCCTGCCCTGGGTGGCGGAACGCAGGTCGGTGGAATACCCAAACATCTGGGCCAGGGGGACTTCGGCCCGCACCACCTGGACCGGACCCCGGGCCTCGATCCCTACCACGTGCCCCTGACGCTGGTTAAGATCGCTTATCACTTCCCCTAAAAACTCTGAAGGGGTGACGACTTCTATCTCCATGATGGGCTCAAGCAGGATGGGAGAGGCCTTTTTCAGGGCCTCCTGTAGGGCCTTTACCGCGGCGGCCCGGGCCGCCATCTCCTGAAACCCCCCGCCGTTGAAGGAAAGATCAAGCAGGTGCACCTCCACGTCCACCACGGGGTAACCCAGGGGACCGGCAGCGGAAAGGGCCTTCTCCAGGGTGTCAGCCAGGGCCCTTTCCTGTTCCGGAGAGAGGCTTCCTTCAGGGAGGCGTAACTCCACCCGGTTACCCGTCCCTCTGGGCCTCGGACGGACCGCCACGGTGGCTGTGGCCCGGAGATGTTCTTCCCCCACCACCTGGTCAAATCTTTCGGTCACCTGGGCTTCTCGGGTGATGGTTTCCCGATGGACCACCTGGGGCCGGCCCACCAGCAGCTCAAGCCCGAATTCCCGCTTCAGGCGGTTCAGGATCACTTCCAGGTGGAGTTCCCCCATCCCGGAGATGAGCCGCTGGCCGGTGTCCGGGTCGATTTTGACCCGGAAAGTGGGGTCTTCCTGGGCTATTTTCTGGAGGGCCTCCTCGACCTTTTCTTCCTCAGCCCGGCTGCGAGGCTCTACCGCCACGGAGATAACCGGTTCGTAGGCCCCGATGGGTTCCAGGACCAGGGGATGGTCCGGGTCGGTCAGAGTGTCTCCGGTGACGGTATGTTTAAGCCCCATGGCTGCCACGATATCCCCGGCCCCGGCCCGTTCCAGGCGGGTACGTTTATTGGCGTGCATGAGGAAGAGACGGGCCACCTTCTCCTTCTTTTTTTGGGTGACGTTTAAAACGGTCTTTCCCACCTCAAGTACCCCGGCGTAGAGCCTCAAATAGACCATCTTACGCCCCTCAAACATCTGTACCTTAAAGGCCAGGGCCGTAAGGGGCTCGCGCTCGTCGGGAAACCTGGTCTCCTCCTTGCCGGTCTCAGGGTTTGTCCCTTTGACCGGGGGCACGTCCAGAGGTGAGGGAAGGTAACGTACGATCCCGTCAAGCACCGGCTGGATGCCTTTATTTTTCAGGGCTGAACCACAAAAGACCGGTACGATTTCAAGAGAAAGGGTCCCCTTGCGTATCAGGGCGTGTATTTCTTCTTCGCTGAAGGGTTCATCGGAAAGATATTTCTCCAGGGCCTCTTCTTCGAGCTCGGCAATGGTTTCCAAAAGTTCACGTCGCACCCGGGCCACCTCTTCTTTCATTTCCGAGGGGACCGGGTGGTAAGAGTACTTTTCCCCCAGGGAGGCCTCGTCCCAGAGGATGAGCTTTTCTTTTACCACGTCCACCACGCCCTTGAAATCCTGTTCAGCCCCGTAGGGCATGGTCAGGATCACGGGTCTGGCCCCCAACTTTTCCCTCATTTGCTGGACGGTACCCCAGAAATCGGCCCCTACCCGGTCCATCTTGTTGACAAAGGCCATTTTGGGGACCCGAAAACGTTCGGCCTGGTGCCATACGGTTTCAGACTGGGGTTCCACCCCGCCTACGGCGCAAAAAACGCCCACGGCCCCGTCGAGCACCCGCAAACTGCGCTCCACTTCGATGGTAAAATCCACGTGGCCCGGGGTATCGATGAGGTGGATCTCGTGTCCCTTCCAGTAGCAGGTGGTGCAGGCCGAAGTGATGGTGATCCCCCTTTCCTGCTCTTCGGGGAGATAATCCATGGTGGCCTGCCCCTCGTGCACCTCCCCGATGCGGTGAATTTTGCCGGTGTAGTAGAGGATACGTTCGGTAAGGGTAGTCTTGCCCGCGTCTATGTGGGCTATGATCCCGATGTTCCTTATCTTTTTAATCCTTGCTTCCCCGGCCATGTGAGGATATTACCTTTGTGAGCCCTTAGCTGGCAAGAGGAGGCCGCCCATGGAAAAAGCCTATCTCCTGTTTCTACTGGCCTATCTTTTAGGCTCGGTCCCCACGGCCCTTCTGGTGGCCAAACCCTTTGGTCTTGATCCCCGCCAGCACGGGAGCCGCAACCTGGGGGCCACCAACGTGGCCAGACTCCTCGGGAAAAAATGGGGCCTGGTTACCCTCCTGGGGGACATGAGCAAAGGGATCCTTCCCATGCTTGCGGCCTTAAGCCTCTTTAAAGACCACCCCCAAAAGGATCTCCTGGTGGCAGGGGCTGGTTTTTGCGCCTTCCTGGGGCACCTGTTCCCGGTCTACCTCAAATTCAGGGGCGGGAAAGGAGTGGCCACGGCCACCGGGGTCTTTTTGGTCCTCTGCCCCAAGGCCCTGGGCCTGGCCCTGGTCGCCTTCGTCCTGGCGGTCAAGATATCGGGCTTTGTTTCGGTAGGGTCTCTTCTGGCTTCCGCCCTCATGCCCTTCCTCATCCGCCTTTTCTGCCCCACCCCCGTCTATGAGGCCACCGCGTTGGTCATGGCCCTCCTCATCTGGCTAAAACACAAGGACAACATCAAGCGCCTGCTGCGCGGCGAAGAAAAGAGCTGGAAAAAAACCTGATATCTGGGAATGGATCCCCTTTTACTCTCTCATTCAAATAATTTCGGCCCCTTTTAACCCCACTTTGGTCATACTTCAAATTTAAAATTGTTCTTGACATTTTAAAATATTGTGATATTTAAACACCAAAATACTTTAAGGATTTGGATGATGGCCGACAGCATACTGAGGATTTCAGAGGCACTTTCGTTGGGGTTACACGCCATGGCGTACCTTTCCAGTACCCCGGACACCCCTAAACGGGTTAAGGAGATTGCCCGACGTCTCAGGGCTTCTGAAGCCCACCTCTCTAAGGTGCTCCAGGCCCTGGCCCGGGCCGGGTTGCTCAAAGCCACCAGGGGCCCCAAAGGGGGGTACCAGCTGGCCAAAAAGCCAGAGGAAATCACCCTCCTTGAGATCTTTGAAGTGATCCACGGGCCCCTCAAATACCAGCGTTGTCTCTTTAAGGAGCCCTTATGCGACGGAGAAAGATGCCTGCTTGGCAATTTGCTGGAGGACGTAAACCGGCTGGTAAAAGAACATTTTTCCCAAACAACCCTTAAAGACGCCCAAAATATACTAACTTAAAAAGGAGGTAGAACATGTTGAAAGACGGTGAGAAAGGAGCAGTCCTGCAACGTGACAAAGAAACCTACGCCATCGTGCCCCATGTTCCTTTAGGGGTGGTGACGCCGGAGTTTCTGCGCAAAATAGCAGACATTGCCGAAAAATACGGCGTTAAGGCCATGAAACTCACCAGTGCTGACCGGATAGCCCTGGTAGGGCTCAAGGAAGAAGATATCGATCGCGTCTGGCAGGAGCTGGGCGTGGACCCGGGGGCCGCGGTGGGGGCCTGTGTCCGGAGCATCAAGGTTTGCCCCGGCACCACCTTCTGCCGCCTCGGCCAACAGGATTCATTAAACCTCGGGGCCGAGCTTGATAAGCGCTACCACGGCCACCCCCTGCCGGCCAAATTTAAGATCGGGGTGGCCGGCTGTATCAACGATTGTGCCGAAACCTGCATCAAGGATTTGGGGTTTATCGGCAAGCCCAAGGGTTGGACGGTGCGCGTGGGAGGTTGCGGTGGTGCCAGACCGCGGCTGGCCCAGACCTTGGTTGAAAACGTCTCCACCGAGGAGGCCCTGGAAATAGCCGCCAAGATCATCAAATTCTACGAGGAAAACGCCAAAAAGGCCGACCGTCTGGGCCGCCTCATCGACCGTATCGGGTTCGAAGAATTCAAAAAGGCTGTCCTCGGCTAAATCTCTTTGGGTTCGCTACCAATTGAGGAGGGCCTCTTAAGGCCCTCCTTTCTTTTTGGCCGCCGGCGTGTTAAGGGCAAGGTATGCGCTTTTTAAGAAGCGTTGAGAACCAGACCCTCCTCGCCCTGGGTTTGGCCGTACTAACCGGACTTTACTGGCCTGCTTTTGCCCTGAAAATAGGCCTTGTCGGGGACGTCTTCCTGCGCCTCCTCAAGATGATCATCGCCCCCCTGATCCTGGCCTCCGTCTACACCAGTGTCTCGGGGCTAGGAAGCATCGCCCGGGTCAAAAACCTGGGGGTCAAAACCCTCATTTATTATCTGGCCACGACTTCGCTGGCGGTAATAGCCGGTCTCATCTTGGTAAACCTGATAAGGCCTGGCGCTAAGGCCGTCTTTCTAAGGGAGGCCCCCTCGCTTAAGACCTTTACCCTTAGCGACCTGGTGCTCAGCCTCATTCCCCAAAATCCCGTAAAGAGTGTGGCCGAAGGAGAGGTCCTGCCCATCATCTTCTTTGCCCTGGCCTTCGGGCTGGCCACGCTTTCCCTGCCGAAAGGGCGCCAGCGCCTGCTCTTTGACTTCTTTGAAGCCCTAAACGACGCCTTGATCGTCCTCATCCGCTGGATCATCTATCTCACCCCCGCCGGGGTCTTTGCCATCGTGGCCAAACTGGTGGCTGAAAAAGGCCTAAGCCCCCTCCTTGAGCTTTCTTCCTACGTATTGACGGTGGTCCTGGGGCTTTTCCTCCACGCCGCCGGTACCCTGGCCCTGCTCCTTTTCCTGTTTGCCCGGGAAAAACCCTGGCAATTCTTTCTGAAAGTAAGGGAGGCCCTCCTGGTGGCCTTCTCCACCGCCTCAAGTGCCGCCACCCTCCCCATTTCTCTCGAAGTGGCGGAAGAAAAGGCCGGGATTCCCAAAAAAGTAGCCGGTTTCGTCCTGCCCCTCGGGGCCACGGTGAACATGGACGGCACCGCCCTTTACGAAGCGGTGGCCGCCATGTTTATCGCCAACGTCTGCGGAGTAGAACTTTCCCTGGGCCAGCAGATACTCATCTTCCTGACCGCCACTTTGGCCTCCATCGGGGCCGCGGGGATTCCCAGCGCCGGGCTGGTCACCATGACCATGGTGCTCCAGACGGTGGGTCTGCCGCTTGAAGGAATCGGGCTGATCCTGGCGGTGGACCGCTTCCTCGATATGCTGCGCACCAGCGTAAACGTCTGGGGAGACCTGATCGGGGCCCGCATCATCGCCCGCTACACTTAAAACCAGATGGCCATGGGAAACCCCCGGCGATCCCTGGGGGGCCTGGGGGGTAAGACCTGGGCTTCGCCGCTAAAGATGCGTTTGGCCGCCAGCAGACAGGCGTAGGCGTCAAGGAGGTCGACTTTCAAGGTGGCCGGGACCTGGTCCAAACGAGAAGGCAGATCTTTGAAAAGCCCGGTCTTAAGCAGGAGCTCAAGCCGTTTCTTGAGCCCTTCCGGGCGGTGCTTGGAAGGGAGAGGAGCCCGGTTAAGGGACCAAAAGACCAGTTCCGGATGGGTTTCGTAAACCGGAAGTTTCTCCGAAGATTCAAGGAGGGAATGTAGTTCCTTGATCTTGCCAAGCAGGTTAAAACTCTGCCGGGAAAGCTTGACACCGGCCTGGTAGAGTTTGCGGTAGCCCTGAAAGAGAAAGGCCTGACGCGGCGGTGGGGTAAAGATGGTGGCCGCCCGGGGGCCCAGGAGCCGGCGGGCCAGCTGGTCACAAAGCCTCCCTTTAGGAGTAAATTCTTCAGGGAGACCAAGGGGCATATCAATGGCTATTACCTTAGCAGACAAGGCCAAGAGCTCAGCCAGCCGGGGAACCACCCTGACTTCCTCCCCCGAGAACCTCCCTTTCTCCGGCTCAAACCGGCCCAGTACCCCTAGCCACCCTTTGCGACACCCGTCAACCCCTAAAAGAAACACTTCACTCATCGCCCAGGCCGCCGATAAAAAAGATAAACCCCCAAGGAGTTTTCCATGTGGTCTTTGCTGAGCAGGTCCACCCTGGGCCAAAAACTCTTACGTTTCCGTCTTAAAGACGAAGAGGCCTTCTGGCAAGAGGCCTTCTCCGCCCAGCAGGGGCTCTTTACCCCGGCGGAGCAAGAACGCCTCCGCCAGGCCACGGTGGCCATCCCGGGGCTGGGTGGGGTGGGTGGTACCCATTTCATCAGCCTGGTGCGCAGCGGGGTTGGGCGCTTTAAGATCGCCGAGTTTGACGTCTTTGAACCCCGCAACCTTTCGCGCCAGTATGGCGCCCGGGTGGACACCCTGGGCCGGCCCAAAGGACGGGTGATGCTGGAGGAGGCCTTTCGCATCAACCCCTTTTTAAAGATCGAATTTTATGAAGAAGGGCTCACGCCGGAAAACGCCAGGGCCTTTCTTACGGGGGCAGACGTGGTTCTGGACGGGATCGAGTTTTTCGCCCTTGAGGCCCGTAAACTCCTCTACGATACGGCCCGCACCCTCAAAATCCCGGTGGTCACCGCCGGGCCCCTGGCCTTCAGCGCCGCGCTTCTGGTCTTTGACCCGGAAAAAAGCCCCTCTTTTAGCGAATACTTTGCCATCAAAGACGACATGTCTCCTCAGGAAAAGGCCCTGCTTTTCGCCCTGGGCCTGGCCCCCAAACCCTTCTTCCTGAAATACCTTGACCTCTCAAGCATAAACATGAAGGAGGGCAAGGGGCCGGCCTCGGTCATCGCCTGCTACCTGTGCAGCGCCCTGGCGGCCATGGAAGCCGTACGCATCATCTTAAAAAGGCCGGGGCTTAAGCCCGCGCCTCATTACCTTATCTATGACCTCTATCTGCACCGGTTTCACCTGGGTTATCTAAAGGGGGGTAACAAACACCCCTTACAACGCCTAAAATTCTTTTATTTGAAGAAAAAACTGGGGCTTTAGGCCGCCCCTTGCGGGACGGCCCAAAGAAGGATTATTCGCACTTGAAGCGGGAGGCCAGCTCTTTTAGCCTCTTGGCCAGGCGGGTCATCTCTTCGGAAAGTTCCCGGCTGTGTTCTCCCTTGGCCGCGGTATCTTCGATGGCCCGGACCATCTTGTCGATCTTTTCCTTGATTTCTTCCGAACTCTCCGTAGCGGTGTTAGCCGCCTGACTGATCTCACCCATCATGGCGGTCTGTTCTTCAACGGCGCTGGCGATCAGATTGGAAATGTCGTTTATGCGGCTGATGATCTCGGTGATCTCTTCGATGGCAGAGACCGAGGCCCGGGCGTCGGTCTGGATGGCCTGGATCTTGCGGGCGATCTTCTCGGTGGCCTCGGTGGTCTGGCGGGAGAGCTCCTTGACCTCGTTGGCCACTACGGCAAAGCCCTTGCCGGCTTCGCCGGCCCGGGCCGCCTCAATGGTAGCGTTTAAGGCAAGCAGGTTGGTTTGCTCAGCTATGTTCTGAATAAGGTTTATTACCTCCCCTACCTCTTCTGAAGAAACACTGAGTTTATTTACGATTTCGTTGGTCTCCTGGGCCTTGATGACGGCGTCGTTGGCGATCTTGGCCGCCTCAGAGGTGTTGCGCGAGATCTCCGTGATGGCCTCTACCATCTGTTCGGAGGCAGAAGAAACGGCCTTGATATTGTCGCTGATTACCTCCTCGGCCTCTTTTACTTCCCGGCCTTCCTGGGACAAACGACCGGCAGTGGCAGCCACCTCGTCCCCGGCCCGGTAGATCTCTTGGGAGGATTCGTATACCCGGTGTGAGGTCTTCACTACGTTACCGATGGTCTCCCGCAGGCGGGCCACCATGCCTTCAAAGGCCTTCAGGAGGCGGCCTATCTCGTCGTCACCGGCCGCGGGAAACTTTACGGTAAAATCACCTTCCGCCACCCGGGCCACCAGGCTAACCGCCGTCTCTACCGGCCGAATGATCTTGTGCTGCGCCATCCACCAGATGACTGCAAGCACCAAAAGGGTGAAAACAAAGATACCTACTTGGATGGCCTTCAGTTGGTGAAGTCCCTTAACCGCCGCCTCTTCAAACTTTTTGGTGAGCGCGTTGGCCTGGGCCAGAAGTTCAAGGTTGTGGTCCAGCAGATAGCGCAGGTCCTCTTCGGTACCCGTGCCAGCCACGACCTTTTCCAGGTGCCCTTTAAATTCCCGCCAGAGGTTTGCCAGCTTTTCCCATTCGGCAAGGATGGCCGGGTCCTTGACCGGTTTAAGCCCCAGGGCCGGGTCCCCTTCTTTTAAGATTTTTAGACTCTCTTCAAAAAGGGCGATGTTTTTTTGCACCCCGGCAAAGTCTTTTTCCAGGACCTGCTTGGTTATCTGCTGAGTAAGCATCCTTTGCCGGCCAGCGAGATTCACCAATTGGGCGTCTTTGGTATTTTTGTGCAGGAAGAAAAAAATCACGCCGCAGTTAACGAGACTTATCAGGAACATCACCACCACGATCCCAAAGAGCTTGCCCTTTATCGTACCGAAACTCATGTTAACAGCCCTCCTCCGAATTTTTTAAATCATTTCGTCAGGAAAAAGTTTTTTCTTAAAAGGTGCTGAACTTGATACAGATCAAAGAAAAAGGTGGAAAAAATCAATATGTTTAAGACAAAAAGGCAGGAGTCTAAAAATGGCCAAGATCTTGCGCCGCATCGTGGAAATCGACGAAGAGCTCTGTGACGGCTGTGGTCAATGTGTCCCGGCCTGTGCCGAAGGGGCCATCCAGATTATCAACGGCAAGGCCCGCCTGGTTGCCGAACCCCTTTGCGACGGCCTGGGGGCCTGCCTGGGCCACTGTCCCAGGGGGGCCATCAAACTCGTCGAGCGGGAAGCAGCCCCTTTTGACGAAAAGATGGTAGAAGCCTTCCAGGCCCAGCAGAAGGCCAAGGCCTGCCCCGGCACCCAGGCCAGGTTTTTCGGCCCCTCTAAGCACAAGGGGGCCCTTTCTCACTGGCCCATCCAGATAAGGCTGGTGCCCCCACAGGCCCCTTTTCTTAAAGACCGCCCCCTCCTGATCGCCGCCGACTGTGTGGGTTTTTCCTATCCGGATTTTCACCAGAAACTCCTGGCCGGGCAAAACCTCCTTATCGGCTGTCCCAAGTTTGATGACCCGGAGGCCTATTTCCTGAAGTTTAAGGAAATTTTTGCCGCCAACCCCGTAAAAGCCTTAACCGTGGCCATCATGGAAGTGCCCT
>DROK01000113.1 GCA_011321895.1 Thermodesulfatator atlanticus | reverse complement strand
GGACTCCGTATGAAAAATAGAGGGTCAACACGATGGAACGGATGACGTCGTTTATACCCGGGCAAAGCCCCCCGCAGGTAACGATCGCCGCCCTGGTCTTGGCAGGATCAAAATAGATCCTAGGCCTTGGGCCAGCCAGTTCCGCCGAAGGAGGAGTTCGTCCTTCTTCGAGACATTTCTTCAGGTAGTCTTCTGAGACCACCAGGCTGGCCTTCATATCGTCGGTTACGTAACAGAGGCGATCTTTTTGCAGGGGATTTTCAACTTTACAGGCCCCAAGGGTTTCAATGGAAAGATCGAGTTCTTCGGCGGGGATCTCTTCGATGAGTTCCAGTTGACATTCCATTTCTGTCCTCCCTGGTAAATTCTAAATCGTTTAAGTTCGTTTTTTCTTTAAAAGGTCTCTGAGGGCCGCCTCCAGCTCGGGAAAAGCAAAACTAAAGCCCGCTTCCAGCAAGCGTTTGGGTCTCGCCTTAACACCCCCGGTCAGCAGGTGGGCCAGCTCCCCGAAAAGGAGCCGCAAGACAAAGGTCGGCACCGGAAAGACCGCCGGTCTTCTGAGCACGCGGGCCAGTATTTTTACGAAATCTCTGTTTCTTACCACGCCCGGGGCCACAAAATTGAAAGGGCCAGCCAGTTCCTTTTGCCGGGTAAGGAAAAGGGCAGCCATGACCAAGTCTTTGATATGAATCCAGGGGAACCATTGTTTACCCGAACCGATCGGACCTCCCAGGCCCAGGCGGAAAGGCAAAAGCATTTTGGCCAGGGCGCCGCCGTCTCGGCCGAGGACGATCCCAAAACGCATCAGGCACACCCTGGCCCCTTTCTTCTGGGCGGCGAGGGCCTCTGCCTCCCAGGCCTGACACACCTGGGCCAAGAAATCTTTACCGGGGCGACTTTCCTCGGTTATTTCTTCTTCCCCCCGGTCCGCCCCGTAAAAACCCACCGCCGAGGCGTTTAAGAGGACGCTTCCCTCCTTGAGGCAGAACACCAGGTTGCGGGTGGCCTCAAGGCGGGTCTCCCGGATGAGTTTTTTATAAGCCGTGGTCCAGCGGGCAAAAATATTGGCCCCCACCAGGTTGACCACTACGTCCGCCCGGGCACATATCTCCTGCCAGGGGCCCGGGAGTAAGGGGTTGCCAAAGACGGGTTCAACGCCCGGGGGAATGCGCTCGGCCTTTTCCGGACGCCGCACCAGGGCTTTGACTTGGTAGCCCGCTTCCTTAAAGCCCTTCAAAAGATGGGGACCAATAAAACCCGTACCACCAGCTACGAAGACCAGCACGTTGCCTCCCTAAATTTCTATATTTAACAAAGTTTTGGCCCTAAATCCATTTCTTCCTTCTCTCTGTTAACCGGTCTTCCCTTAGTCATGGCGAGAAACCGCTCTCGTGATTTAAACCGCAGTGAGTCCCGGTCTTTGGCTAAAAATATTCCGGGAAGAAGGTGGGCCCTTTTCGAATTTCTGGTAAATTTCTAGGAAATGGATATCGGCGCCCTGTTAAACCTTTACTTGAGGAATCTCTTTTTCCTGCTGGCGGACATTGCTCCGTACTTTCTGGTGGGGCTACTGGTGGCCGGGCTGATCAAGGTCTTTTTGCCCCATGAAAAACTCAGTAAACATTTAGGTCAGGAGAGTCTGGGGGCGGTTTTCAAGGCGGCACTCCTTGGGATTCCTCTCCCCCTTTGTTCCTGTGGGGTGTTGCCGGTGGCGGTTTCTCTGCGTCGTTCCGGGGCAGGCCTTCCGGCCACGATGGCCTTTCTGGTGACCACGCCACAGACGAGTATAGACGCCATTTTTATTACCTTTGGGTTGTTCGGAGGGGCCTTTGCCCTGGCCTATCCCCTGGCGGCTTTGATCGCCGGGGTCTCAGCCGGTTTGCTGGTCTATTTCTTTTTCTTGCCGCATTCAGAATCTCCCCTGTTTGGTGGAGGAAGCTGTGCCGCTGGAAACGGGCCTCCTTCGGCCAACCCTTTGGTGCAGGCGATACGTTATTCCTTCCTTGAACTGCCGGCGGAGCTAACCAAACCTTTTGTAGTGGGTCTGTTGTTGGCCGCGGCTTTAACCACCCTTTTACCCCCGGGTTTTCTGGGGGCCAG
>DROK01000112.1 GCA_011321895.1 Thermodesulfatator atlanticus | reverse complement strand
TCCGTCTTCACCTCCCCGGTGACTTTTACGTCTATCCCCCAGCGCATCAAATGCACCTTGGCCTTGATGGGCCTGGAGACCGGGTAACAATCTCTTATAAGCTCGCCCTTTTGGTCTTCAAAGGCCAGGGAGAGCCCCTCAGGTGGAATGTCTTCAAACTTGATCTTTAACTCTTCTCTGTTCATGGCTCCAATTGTCACAGAACTATTTAAAATTTTGGGCTTGGATTATTTAAATCTACTTCAGTTAAAGGGTCTCGAAAAGTTACAATAAAAGTTTATTCCGATGGGCCTTCTTCGCCGTGACAGAACTGATAAAAGGGACAGTGATGACATTCGTGGATCTTCTGGGCGTAGGTGCCCATGATCCTTCCTTCACAGAGGGTTCCAGCGATGGCCCAGCATATACGGCCAAAATAGGGATAAGCCGGGCACCGCCGCGAGGGGTCCTTTTCGATCCCGCACTTCATGTACTCCCAGCAAGGGGTCTTTTGGTCCTCTTCTTCACTCTGGTAAGGAAAGTAAAGGGTAAACGTGCTCCCTTCTCCCACACGGCTTTTTACCCGGACAAAGCCACGGTGCTCTTCCATGATCTTGCGCACGATAGAGAGACCCAAGCCGGTACCGACTCCGATTTTTTTAGTAGAGTAGAAAGGTTCGAAAATGAGTTCCAGCTTTTCTTCCGGGATCCCTGGTCCGGTATCGCTCACCGAGACGGTCACCCAGGTGATCTCGTTGCTAAACTCCGTCCCGGTGCGCACCGTTACAGTCCCGCCCTGGGGCATAAGGGCTTCGATGGCGTTGGTGATCAGGTTACCTACCGCCTGTTTTACCGAGTCATGGTCAAAATAAACTCGGGGCAGGTTGGTGGCGTAATCCTCGACGATCTTGATTTTCTGTTGGGAGCAGATGTCACAAAAAAATTCCACTCCCTCCCGTACCGGTTGGTTGATATCTCCCCGCTTCAGCTCAAAGCGGCCTTGCGCTGATAAAATAAGAATATCTCGCAGGATAGACTCCAGCCGGGCGGCTTCAGAAAGTATCACCTTGACGTATTCTTTCTCCCGGCTACCTTCGGGAATCCGTTTGTCGAGTCTTCTGGCCATGCCCCCTAGGGCAGCCAGGGGATTTCTTATTTCATGAGCGATGTCTGCCGTTAATCTTCCCAGGGCCGAGAGTTTTTCGGCTTCGATGAGTTTCTTTTGCATCTTTTTCAGGTTCTCTAAAGAATCAGCCAGCTGGCGGTTGAGCTTTTCTATTTCTTCTTTGTCGCGGCGGAGCTTTTCCGAAAGGAGCCCCAGGGGAATGGCGATGAGGTAGAGAAAGGAAATCCTCAAAGCAAGATCAGTCCAGTGGATATGCCCCGGATATTCCCCCACGTTAATCAAATACAGTACCGCGGCCACGCTTGCCACCACCAAACCGAAACGGAGACCGAAATAGAAAGTATGGAGGGCGGTCAGAAGATAATAGCCCAGGAAAAAACTGTTGTCGAAACGACGTTGAAAACTGACCAGGTAAAAGACAAAGATAAGGTCCAGGACCAGGGACAAAAGATAGATTTGACGGATCCGCCAGGGTCTCAACCAGATAAGAAGATAAAGGATCAGGCTATAGAGGCTAAAGGCGCCGAGAGCCCAAAGAAGGGCCTTGGTCTCATCGGCGGAAAGAGGGGCCAAAATGAGCCAGGCTAGACCACCAAGGATGGTAATTACCCGAAGGGTAAAAAAGACGGCATCAACGAGAGAGAGCCTTTCTTTGAGGGCTGACCAGCGTTTTCCCTTAAAACGTTCAAGAAGTTTAAGCTTAAGGGACTGTCCGTCCGTTTTTAATGCCATTAAAGCCGGCTCCAGATAAAAAAACAATTGAAAATTATTCGCTTTATCAACAGAATACACGAAAAGCGGCCCTAGCGCCTCCCTCCACCGATGAGAATAAGCCCGGTGACCCCTCTCGGGCAAGTTTCCCAAAACCTTTAAAAAATCGATAAAACTCAAAAAGACTATGGGAGAAGCGGGTCGCAGCCTGAGGACCATAGCGATTGCCCTGGCTACGGTAAGGTATGCTTTTAACAAGGCCAAAGTTTTGGGGACACTTTGATGGTGAGAATTCGAGACCTGCTTCTACACCTTGAGGCACACCTTCGGCTCCTGGCTTGTATGTCCAGGGTGCCGATCTACACGGTCAAAGAGCTCATGGGCCACAAGATCCTTGCCATGACGGAACGCTATGCCCACCTTGCCGCTGAAGCCAAAGAACCTTTCACGCTGCGAGGCGAAGAATAGGTGGGAAAAGCGTTTTGGCTTTTTGGCCAGGGCTGAGAGTTTTCAGTCATTTTACAGTGGGAAAGGAAGTTTTGCTTCGACAACATTTGCTCTCCCTTCCAATTTTATTACATCGCTAGCAAGGTTTTGATTATATCACCAGCAAGTTACTGCGAAATGGCTTGGCTACTCTAGAGAAAACTTACAGCGAAAGATTGAAAAGCGCCCCGGTGCGTAATACAAAAGCTCCATGAAGTTTCGGTTCGCGGGCTTTGAGTGGTCGGAAGAGAAAAACCTTTGGCTTAAGCTTGAGAGGGGTGTCTCCTTTGAAGAGGTGCTCAAAGCTATCCAAAAAGGAGATGTTCTAGATATACGAAGACATCCCAATCAGGAAAAATATCCCGGACAATATCTGATCGTGGTGAAAATCAAAGATTACGCCTGGGTGGTGCCATGCAAACTCGAAGGTGATAAAATCAAATTAATCACTGCCTATCCGAGCCGGAAGTTTACCAAAACGTTTTTGAGGCAATAAAAATGGAAGTCAAGCTTACTCCCTACGAAGAAGAGATTGAAAAAGAGCTTGAGAAAGCCCAACCAGTGGAAGACCTTGAGGCTTGGAAAGAAGCTCTCAAGGAAGCGGCTTCCCGCACGCTGGCCGAAAGAGAAAAAGCGGTCACCCTCAAATTTCCCTCCAAAGAGGCTAAAGAAGAGGCCCTCCGGATGCTGAAAGAGCGCTTCGGGGGGGACCTGGAGATCCTCTCATAGCTCAGTATCTGCGAATACTGCGCCTGCGCCATCCGCCCCGAGTTTTTGCAGAAAAGATCGCATATTTCGAAAATT
>DROK01000111.1 GCA_011321895.1 Thermodesulfatator atlanticus | reverse complement strand
CTGCACCCCCGCACCGCCAAAGAGGGTTTTCGGGGCCGGGCCCGGTGGGAAAGGATTAGGGATCTGGTCAGGATGGTGGGGGACGAGGCCCGGGTGTTCGGCAGCGGTGACGTCAAATCCCTGGCAGACGTCAAGGCCTTTTTCGCGTGCACCGGGGCCCACGGCGTCTTGATCGGCAGGGCCGCCCTCTCCCGCCCCTGGATCTTTAGGGAATGCAAAACAGGAGAGGAAAGGGAACTTTCTTTGGCCCAACGGGTGGCGCTCCTCAGGCAGCTTGAGCGTTACCTCCTCTCTTACCGCCCTCCCAAAGACTGTTTGCGGGTCCTGAAAACCTTTGCCCCCAAGTTTTTTAAGGGTGCTTCCGGCCGCCGCAAGTTCACCCCCGCCCTTTTAAAGGCCCCGGATCTGGCCAGTTTCTGGGAGATCCTTGAGGCCCTGGCCGGAGATGACCGATTAGAAAAGTAAATGAAGGCCGAAGTCCTACGTCTAATCAACAGGCTCAAGCGGGTGGCCAATTTTCCGGTCTTTGCCGAAACGGTTAAGACCCTGCGCGCTCTACGGACCGAAGAAGAGGCCACCGC
Organism: Thermodesulfatator atlanticus; assembly: GCA_011321895.1. Classification (GTDB taxonomy): domain Bacteria; phylum Desulfobacterota; class Thermodesulfobacteria; order Thermodesulfobacteriales; family Thermodesulfatatoraceae; genus Thermodesulfatator; species Thermodesulfatator atlanticus_A. The sequence continues at coordinate 1,340 of DROK01000111.1, read as the reverse complement.
GGACCGGCTGGTACGCCTCGTCCTTTTTGACCCGGGGCTTTGTTGTCAGATATTGAGGGCCGGCAATTCGGTCTTTTACAACCCTTACGGCTACCCTTTAAAGACGATTTCGCGGGCCGTGGTGATCATGGGCCTGCAACAGCTGCGTTTCTTAGCAGAAGGGGCGCCGGTCTTCAAAGAAGAACAGCTGGAAGACCCAAATCTGGCCCAGGAGCTCACCATCTCTTTGGTGGCAGCCCACCTGGCCGGTAAAGCCGCGAGCAAACGAAACCTGAACGCGGAGGAGACCTATCTCGCGGCCCTCTTCAGGAGGCTTGGCCGCCTGGTCCTTTTGCTCTTTGCGCCCGGCTATTACGAGAAGGCCAAAGGGCTTGACCCGCGGCGCAAGAAAGAGATCTTTTACCTGGTTGGCGAACGTCTGGCCAAACAGTGGAACCTGCCGGAAAACGTTATCCAGTGCCTGGAAGGGCGGGAACTCCACCTGCGCCCCAAAAGGATGGCGCACCTCTGTCTGTACGCTGACCTTCTGGCCGCCGGCCTGGTGACGGGAAAGGGCCCCTTAGGCTGGCAGAACCTTTTCACTTCTTTTGCGGAAGTGAAACAGGTTTTAAAGACCCTTGACCGGGCCCCTTGCCTGCCGGTGGCCCTTAGGAAATATTGGCCTTCCAAAATCGGCGAAGAAAAAGAAGAGGAATCCTTTGAGGTGGGGCCTTTCCTGCCTGAAGAGGCCCTCCGTCTGGCCCAAAAGGTCCTGGCCACCCTCTGTGAGGAGACCGGGGCTGAGGGAAAGCTCTTTTACCGGGAGGGGCCAAAAATTTTCGCGGTCAAAGAAGACAACCCGCCTGAAGGGCTTGAGGCCTTGCTTGAGAAAGACGAGATCACCTTTGCCGAAAACCGGATTTATATCCCCATAAGATTTAAAAAGACCCCGGCCCTGTTGCTAAGCCTGGAGTGCGAAAGCCCGCTTCCCCCGGAGGAGCTTTACGGTCTAAAGCTCGTACGCAAGACCCTCGAAGGGCTGCTCGAACGGCTCTGAAGAGGGGGCCTGTTTGATAATTCTCACCCCCTCGGTGGTACCCAGAAGAGCAGCCACCACCTCCTCGGCCCGTACCCCTCCCTGCGCAGGTTCGAAAAGGACAAGTTCCAGGACCTGCGGTTCCTTGAGAGTGAGGGAAACAACATAAGGCCTGATCTCTATTTCCTTCTCCTTCTTGCCCCGCCTGACTACCAAGGTTACACTCCTTTGGGCCAGGAACGCAGCTACCTGCTCCTGCGTAACAGGCGCTGGCAGGATGATCTCGTACGTCACCTCCTCTGGCAGCTTAAGGGCGGCCTCAGGG
>DROK01000110.1 GCA_011321895.1 Thermodesulfatator atlanticus | reverse complement strand
GGGGCAGGTAAACCTCAAGCCCCGCTTCTTCCAGCTCTCTTTTTAATGCCGTGGTCAAGATGAGGTTTTGAAAACAGCCTCCCCCTAAGACCACCTGGGTTAAACCGTACCTTTGCGCCGCTGTCCAGACTAGTTCTTTAAAACCCTTAACCAAAGTAAGGTGTACGGCGTAGGCCAGATTTTCCGTAGTTTCTTTGGTGACCAAGCGCACAAGTTTGGCAAATAGGGGGCGTAGATCAAATTTGAGCCCATTGAGGGCGGGTTCCCAGACCATTCTTTGGGAGGCCCTAAGGGCCGCACTTTCGAGTACCATGGGGGCCTGCCCCTCGAAGGTGTTTTCGTAGCAAAGGCCAAGGGCCGCGGCACAGGCGTCAAAAAAACGGCCCAGACTGGTGGTAAGGGGGCAGTTAAGTCCTTTCTCAAGCATCTGCCAGACAAGCTTTGCTTCCGAAGCAAGCCCTTTGGGGAGGAAGGTCAGAGCTTCTTTTAAGCCCCCCAAGCCCCCGGTCCGGAAATAAGAAAGGAACATGCGCCAGGGCTTTTTGGTAGCCGCGTCCCCTCCCGGTTGCGGCACGGGGACTAAATGCCCCACCCTTTCAAAACTGTTTCTTTTTACCAAAAGCAACTCTCCTCCCCAGAGTTCTCTTTCTGGTCCCAGGCCGAGTCCGTCGAGGATCAAACCCAAAAAAGGTGGGTTTAGGCGGTGCTCCCCGGCCACCGCCACGGCGTGGGCCAGATGGTGCTGGACAGGGAGCAAAGGCCGGTTCCTTTCCGAAGCGTATGCTCGGGCCAGGAAGGTGCTTAAATAATCCGGGTGCAAATCGCAGGCCGCAAGCTCTGCTTCGGTACCCAGGAGTTTTTCAAAATGTTGACGCACCTTGAGGGCAAAACTTACGGTTTCAAGATTTTCAAGATCTCCCAAGTGTTGGGAAACAAAGGCTTCCCCGGGGCGGGTAAGGGTAAAGGTATTTTTGAGGTGCGGACCAAAAGAGATAACGCTTTTCTCGCAGGGAAAGGGGAGGGCTTCTGGGACATAACCCCTGGCCCTTCTCACAAGAAGGGGCCTTTTTTCTACTACCCGTACCACCGAATCATCTATCCCTACCGCGATGTCCCGGTCGTGTAGGAGAAAGAGGTCAGCGATAGGGCTTAGTTTTTTAAGGGCTTCGTGGTTTTCGTAACAAATAGGTTCGCCGGAGAGATTACCGCTGGTCATCACCAGGGCCAAAAAGGCCCCTTCTTTTAAAATCAGGTGGTGAAGAGGGGTGTAAGGGAGCATGAGGCCTATGATTTCAAGGCCTGGGGCCACCCTTTCTGCCAGAGGAAAGGGCCTTTTTTTACGGGCCAGCAAAATGGGAGAACGGGCTGAGGCGAGAAGCTCTTCCTCTTCAGGGCTCAGGCAGGCCACCTCCCGGGCCCTTTCAAGATCGGGTACCATAACGGCCAGGGGTTTGGCCGGCCTCCTTTTGCGCTCTCTGAGGGTCTGGCAGGCCTTCTCATTGGTGGCGTCACAGGCCAGATGAAATCCTCCCAGCCCTTTTAAGGCCACGATTTTTCCTTCTTTGAGGGCCTTGATGACCAGGGCCAAAGGGTCTTGGGTTTCAATCTTTCGGCCAGCCCGGTCTGTGACCCATACCCTGGGCCCGCAAACGGGACAGGCGTTAGGTTCGGCGTGAAAGCGGCGGTCAAGGGGATTGGTATATTCAGCAAGACAGTCCGGGCACATGGCAAACTTGCGCATGGTGGTCTTTTCCCGGTCATAGGGGAGGCCTTCGATTACGGTAAACCTGGGGCCACAGTCCGTGCAGTTAATAAAAGGATAACGGTAACGTCGGTCGGAAGGGTCGAAGAGCTCAGAAAGGCAGGCTTTACAGGTAGCCACGTCAGGGGGGATGTGGGCGCTCTGGTATTTCCCTTTGGTACTCTCAAGGACCGT
>DROK01000109.1 GCA_011321895.1 Thermodesulfatator atlanticus | reverse complement strand
GCGTGGAGGGGGCGTGGCGAACTCCGGAGATTGCTTCGTCGATCCGCAAAGCGGAGCTCCTCGCAATGACTGAAGGGCTGATGCAGGCATCTAACGTAATAGATAAGATGTCGACTATTTGATGACCCTATTAATAATTAAGCGTATGGGCTTAAAATGTTCGTAGTTTAAAAATGGCCCGGGAGATTAGACGCTACCATAGTTTGGCAGAGTTTTTGCGCGCCTCCTTTGGCACGCGGGTCCAAAAAGTGACCCTGGACGCGGGTTTTACCTGCCCCAACCGGGACGGTACCCGCGGCAAGGGGGGTTGCATTTACTGTAACGCCCTGGGCTCTGGCACCGGCGCGGCAAGACAAGGGCTTTCCATCCGGGCCCAAATGTTAGCCGGGATGGAAAGGCTGGCCAGACGTTACAAGGCCCGCAAGTTTATCGCTTATTTTCAGGCCTTCTCTAACACTTACGCCCCGGTAGAAGTCCTCAGACAGCGTTACCAGGAGGCCCTGGTAGACGAAAGGGTGGTAGGACTTTCAGTGGGGACCAGGCCAGATTGCGTAGACGAAGAGGTGGTCAAACTCCTGGCGGAATTCAAAGAAAAGGGCCTCATGGTCTGGCTGGAGATGGGCCTTCAAAGCGCCCACAACCGTACCCTGGCCCTGATAAACCGGGGGCATACCTTTGAAGACTTTTTACGGGCCCTGACTCTGGCCAAAAAATATGATCTTTTGGTGTGCACCCACGTCATCTTTGGGCTTCCGGGCGAAAGGCCGGAAGATATGCTTGAGACCATCAACCAAATCTCCCGGCTTCCCCTTGACGGGATCAAGTTTCACGAGCTTTACGTGGTCCGCGGCACCCCTATGGAAAGACTTTACCGGGAAGGCCGCTACCAGCCCTTGACCCAGACCGAATACGTGGACCTGGTCTGCGAGGCCCTGGCCCTTTTGCCCTGGCGGGTGGTGATCCAGCGCCTCACCGGAGACCCCCGGCCTGAAGAACTGGTGGCCCCGGCCTGGGCCCGTGAAAAACAACTAACCCTTAGGATGATCGAAGAAACCCTTATCAACCGGGATCTCTGGCAGGGAAAATATCTGGGTGAGCCCGATCCTTATCTCAAAGAGGCCCCGGCCTCTTCACGAAGGGCTATCAGCCCGCCCCAATGGCACGTAAATTCAAGGAAATAACTTTATCGCCTTCTTTTAAATAAAGACAACGTAAAAACCTCGTTTCTACCGAAATAACGGGAAATTTTGCCTTTTTCCCTTCTTGGCAAACAAAGGCGTCTTTAAGGAAAAGCCGGCCGTTCATACAGGCTATCAAGACACCCTGGTAATAGGTATCTTTGCACCCGTTTAAAGTGACTTTCTTGCCAAGAAATCTTTTGTACCAGTTCATAGACTAGAACTTAATTTTTTAGAATTTTGCTCCATTTAGGCGGATTATTTATCTTAAAGCAATCACAGTTAAGCCCGATAATTCCTACCCAATTGATCTGGGATATCTTTTTTAATCTCTTTTTGGGAGTTTAAATAATTTTTTG
>DROK01000108.1 GCA_011321895.1 Thermodesulfatator atlanticus | reverse complement strand
CTGACCTCTCCTTGAAAATTTCTAGTTGGCTTTTCCGTTAACATACCTTTTTAGTAGGTGTCAACTCGCGCCTTCCGCAAAAATTATGGTTTTTAAGCAAAATACCGATCTAAAAAAGGACAAAACCCGGCAGGAGGTCTTTTTGGACAGACTTTATTGTGCCTGGGAACCCCAAGAAAACCAGAAAGACCAGGATTTCTCCCTGGAAGGCCTCGATTTTTCCGGCAAAGACCTCTCTGGAGAGGACTTGAGCGGGGCCAATTTAAAGAAGGCCAAATTTTTCCGGGCCAAGCTCCGGGGCACCATCCTGGTGGGTGCTGATCTTTCCGGGGCAGATTTCACCGGGGCGGACCTTGAAGGTGCCAACCTTGAAGGGGCAAGGGCTGAAGCCGCCGGCTTTGGCATGGCCAACCTTAAGGGAGCCAAACTCTTTAACGCCAGGCTCCGCTACGCCACCTTTACCAAGGCCAACCTGGAAGGGGCTGACCTGCGGTGTGCCGACCTGAGGGAGGCCCGGTTCCGGGAGGCCCTCCTTAAGAAGGCCGACTTTTCCGCCGCTGATCTCCGGGAGGCTCACCTCAACCTGGCTGACGTCTCCCAGGCCAGTTTCCGCGACGCTGATCTCCGGGGAGCCCACCTGCGCATGTTGAGGGGTTATCAGACGGCCAACTGGATCGGTACCGACATCCGCGATATCAATTTCGCCGGGGCCTACCTCGTCAGGCGGCACATCCTTGACGAAAACTATCTCGAGGAGTTTCGCCAACAGGGCAGGTGGGCCAAGGTCCTTTATTACCTCTGGTGGCTCACCTCAGACTGTGGTCGAAGCCTAAAACGCTGGTGTTTCTTAATTCTGCTGCAGGTCCTGTTTTTCGCTGGTCTTTATCATCTAATCGGGGTGGATTACGGCAAATATCCCACCCCGCTTTCTCCCCTTTATTACAGCGTGGTAACCCTTACCACCCTTGGTTACGGAGACGTGATCCCCAATTCCATGCCCGGTCAGATAGTGGCCATTTGTGAAGTGATTACCGGTTACGTGATGCTTGGTGGCCTTTTGGCCATCTTTACCAATCGCTTAGCCAGGAGGGCAGACTGATGGGCCTTTTAAGCTTTCTCAAAAGAAAAAAAGACCCACGACAACAACTTAAAAACATCCTTGAAGGTTACGAACTGCCCTATTTCCCCAAAGCAGCTATCCTAGCCCTTGAGGCTATCCGTGACCCCAACACCCCTACCCACGAAATCGCCAGGCGCCTGGCCCTGGACCCGGGCATCCACGTCCGGGTTTTAAAGACGGTAAACTCCGCCGCTTTTGGCCTGCCCCGCAAGGTCTCAAACATCGAACACGCGGTGGCCCTCCTGGGGCGGGCCAGACTTGAGGCCCTCATTTTGCCTCTGGCGGTGAACCAAAGCCTGCCCCGGTTTAAAGCCCCCTGCCTGGAACTGACCAATTTTTGGCTGACGGCGGCCACCCGCGGCAGTTTCGCCCGTCAGGTAGCCCAGGTGCTCCACCCCAACTCAAAAGTGGAGGCCTTCAGCGCCGGCCTTCTACAGGATATGGCCATCCCGGTAATTTTGCACCTCAAAGAGCACCTGTACTGTCCCACCCTGGAGACCTGGAACCAGGATCCCGAAGTGGATATCGTCACTTTAGAGAAGGAAAATTTCGGCTTTGACCACCAGGAAATAGGGGGGCTCATGGCGGAAGAATGGGAGCTTCCGGAATACCTGACCCAGGCCATCTCTTCTCATCATAGCTCAAGTGTAGAACCCGCCGTCTACCTGGCCTCGCACCTGCGTTACCCAGCGGGGGAAGAAAAAGAAAAACTGGAGACCGAAATTATCGTCGAAGAGGCCCGGGATAAATACCAGCTTCCGCCAGACATGCTCCTTAAGATGTTGCAAAAGGCCCGGGCAGAAGCCCAGGAACTGGCCCAGGTATTCCTATAGCTTGCAAGCTTGGCAAACCCCGTTATCTTAAGGACAGATCCCGGGTCGTCTAATCGGCAGGACATGGGGTTTTGGCCCCCACGGTGGTGGTTCGAGTCCACCCCCGGGATCCAGCTGTCCCTCTCTTATGGAAGCCATCCTGGAAGTCAGAGACCTAGAAAAGTCCTTCGGCAGGGTGCGTGCCCTTGATCAGGTAAGTTTCTCCCTTGCCCCAGGAGAAATTCTGGGCATCGTGGGCCCTAACGGGGCCGGTAAGACCACCTTGATAAACTGTCTCTTGGGGCTGGTCCTGCCCAGCCGGGGGCGCATCTTTTACTTTGGCCTTGAGCTTTTTGCCAACCGCAGCCTTATCCTGGAAAAGGTAAACTTTGCCTCAAGCTACGTGGCACTCCCCCTATCCCTTACCTTGGAAGAAAATCTCCTGGTCTACGCCCACCTCTACGGGGTTCAACACCCCAAAGGCAAGGTACTTGAACTTCTGGAACTTTTTGGTCTGGCAGAGATCCGCCACAAACGGACCAGGAGTCTTTCTTCCGGACAAATGATGCGCCTTTGTCTGGCCAAGGCCCTGCTTAACGAACCCCAAGTGTTACTGCTTGACGAACCCACCGCCGGTCTTGACCCGGAAATGGCCCAGAAAACCAGGGAGTTGATCAGCGCTTACGCCCGGAGGCAGAAGACCGCGGTCATCTTCACCTCGCACAACCTTTACGAAGTGGAACGCCTCTGCGACCGCATCCTTATTTTATTTAAAGGCAGGATCCAAGGACTTGGAAAAATCAGCGAACTTTTGGAGACTTTTCGCGTAAACTCCCTGGAAGAACTCTATTTCAGACTGACCACATGAAAATAAGACGCATCTGGGCGGTCTTTTTACGGCAACTTTATCTCTACCGCCGCAGTTTTACGCGGATCCTGGACGCCTTTTACTGGCCCACCGTGGATTTAATCCTTTGGGGTTTCATCACCCTCTATCTGGAAGAAGCCAGCCGGAGCCTTCCCCATTACGTTTCTTTTTTTCTCGGAGGACTTATCCTCTGGAACATCCTTTTGCGGGCCCAGCAGGGGCTTTCCGTTTCCTTTTTGGAAGACATCTGGGCCCGCAATCTCCTCAATCTTTTCGTCTCTCCCCTCAAAATTTCAGAATATCTCGCTGGGCTTGCCCTGGTAAGCATCGTCAAGGTGGCCCTGGCCTTTGGCGTGATGAGCACCCTGGCCGCCCTCCTCTTTGGCTTCCGGATCCTGGTCCTGGGCTTCTGGCTCCTCCTTTTCACGCTTAATCTTTGCGCCATGGGCTGGGCCATCGGGCTGGTAACCATGGCCAGCATTCTGCGTTTCGGCCAAGAGGCAGAGATCCTGGCCTGGGCCCTGGCCCTCCTCTTTTTGCCGGTTTCCGCCGTTTTTTATCCGGTAGAGATCCTGCCTCCCTGGCTCCAAAAAATCGCCGCCCTGGTCCCGGCCTCTTACGTCTTCGAAGGGATGCGTGCCCTCTTGCTTGAGAGGGTCCTCCACCCCGCCCTGATCCTTAAAGCCACCTGGCTGAACCTCTTATATCTTGTGGCCGGTTATCTTTTATTTCTTAAGGTTTACCGCGGGGCCCTGGTGCGTGGCAGCATCCCCAAGATCGGAGAATGATTGCAATCTGCGCGCAACGGGTTAAATTTTTTAGCGCTTTCCTTGACAAAGGCCCGGGTTTCTTTTAAAGAAACGGAGCCGATTTAGCGGAGGAAGGAGATGGCTATATTTACTTCACAGACCCCGATGCTCAAAAAAGAAGAGGTAAAACGCAACTGGTACGTGGTAGACGCCAAAGGTAAGGTTTTAGGGCGTCTGGCAAGCCGCCTTGCGCACCGTTTACGGGGCAAACACCGGCCTGATTTTACCCCCCATGTAGACGTCGGTGACTTTATCGTGGTCATTAACGCCGACAAGATCCGTCTTACCGGGCGCAAACTCGACAAAAAACTTTACTGGCGTCACTCGGGCTATATGGGCGGGTTGAAACTTACTCCGGCCCGCAAAATGCTTGAGACCAAACCTGAGGAACTTCTGAGGCTGGCGGTAAAACGGATGCTCCCCAAAAACCGGCTGGGGCGCAAGATGCTCAAAAAGCTTAAGATTTACGCCGGGGAGACGCATCCCCACCAGGCCCAAAATCCCAAACCTTTAGACCTTTAAGAGGGTGGAAAAATGGCTGAGACCAAAAATAGATTCTACGCCACCGGCAAACGCAAGACGGCCATCGCCCGGGTGTGGATCATGCCCGGCAGCGGCCAATACCGGGTAAACGACCGGGATTTTGACGAATATTTTGCAGACACCATCGTGGCCCGCCACGTGGTAGAGCAGCCCTTCAACGTAACGGGTACCCTGGGCAAATTTGACATAATTTGCACGGTAAAAGGTGGCGGTAAATCCGCCCAGGCCGAAGCCATTCGCCACGGCGTAGCCCGGGCCCTGGTTATTTATAACGAAGAACTGCGCCCTTCTCTCAAGAAGGCCGGCTTCCTTACCCGGGACGCCCGGGTCAAAGAGAGAAAGAAATACGGCCTTAGAGGGGCCAGACGGGGTCAGCAATACTCCAAACGGTAAGCCGGGCAAAATAAAGAGGGGGCCCAAGCCCCCCTCTTTTCCTTTACGGTACGGGGGGTTAATGCCTAAAGTAGCCATCGTTGGTGCCACCGGTTATACCGGCCTTGAACTGTTGAGAATCCTGGCCCACCACCCCCAGGCTGAAATAACCTGCGTCACCTCCCGCAAAGAGACCGGAAAAAAGATCAAAGAAATCTTTCCCTTTGAAGACGCCTTTGGAGAGCTCGTCTTTGCTCCCCCTGAACCTGACCTGGTGGCTGAAAAGGCCGAACTGGCCTTTCTTTGCGTACCCCACGGAGCCGCCGCCCAAATGGCCCGGGCCTTAAGGGCGGCCGGGGTCCGGGTTATTGACCTTTCCGCTGATTTCAGGCTCAAAGACCCGAAAACATACGAATCCTGGTACAAACTGGCCCACCAGGCTCCGGACCTGCTGTCAGAGGCGGTCTACGGGCTGACAGAAATCCACCGGGAAGAGATCCGCGAGGCCAACCTTATAGCCAACCCGGGCTGTTATCCTACCGCAAGCCTCCTCCCCCTGATTCCCCTGCTCAAGGAGGGGCTTATCGCTCCAGAGGGCCTCATCATTGACGCCAAAAGCGGGGTCTCCGGGGCGGGGCGGAGCGCCAAATTAAGGCTTATTTATTGTGAGGTAAACGAAGATTTCTGCGCTTACAACGTGGCCATCCACCGCCATACCCCGGAGATAGAACAGGAGCTTTCCCTGGCGGCCCAAAAAGAAATAGTGGTCAATTTTACCACTCACCTGGTCCCCATGAACCGGGGCATTTTGGCCACCATCTACGCTAAGGCCCAAACCGGGGACGAACAGGCCTTCTTTGAGGCCCTTCGTTCCTATTACGCCTCAAGTTCCTTTGTAAAAATTTTGTCCCCCGGCCAATTCCCCAACACCGCCCACGTCCGCGGGACCAACCTCTGTCTGATAGGCCTTAAATATGACCCGCGCACCGGACGTCTTATTCTGGTTTCAGCCATTGACAACCTGGTCAAGGGGGCCAGCGGGCAGGCCGTCCAGAACATGAACCTCATGTTCGGGCTGCCGGAAGAGACGGGACTTAGCAAACGGCCTCTGTTTCCCTGAGATGCGCAACCTTAAGCTCACCATCGCTTACGACGGTACCAACTATTTGGGCTGGCAGCGACAAAAAGTAGGCCCCACTATCCAGGGAGTGCTGGAAGAGACCATCGCCCGCATCGTGGGGCACCGGGTCAAACTCCGGGCCGCCGGGCGCACTGACGCCGGGGTCCACGCTTTGGGCCAGGTGGCCAACTTTCTCACCACCGCTAAACTGGATACCGCCACCCTGCAGCGGGCCTTAAACGCCCTTTTGCCCAAAGATATCGCCATCGTTAAGATAGAAGAGGTCCCGATCAAGTTTAACGCCCAATATGACGCCCGTTACAAGACTTATTTTTACCAGATTTACAACCACCCCATCCGTAACCCCATCTGGCGTCTTTATTCCTGGTGGGTCCCCCAGAAACTCGACCTTGAGGCCATGAAGGCCTGTCTGCCGCTCTTTGTGGGCCAGAAGGATTTTGCCAGCTTTCGCAAAACAGGAAGCGATATCAAGACCACCGTCCGTACGGTCTTCCGGGCCGAGTTGAAACGCGCGGTTGGGATAGCGGGTATGCTCAGATTTGAGATTTCAGCCCGGGGCTTTTTGCGCTATATGGTAAGAAATATCGTAGGGGCCTTGGTGGAAGTGGGGCTCGGCAAGCTTAGCCCGGAAGAATTGGCCGCCATCCTGGAAGCCAAAGACCGCAGTCTGGCCCCCCCGCCTGCCCCACCTCAAGGTTTATTCTTAAAAGAAGTAGTTTACGACCAAAGGAGGCCCACCCGTGAAAAGAAAAATGGCTGACCGCGTCCAACAACTCAAACCTTCCGCTACCCTGGCCATTAACGCCAAGGCCAAAAGTTTGCGGGCCCAGGGGGTAGACGTAATAAACCTTTCCGCCGGCGAGCCGGATTTTGACACCCCCGAACATATCAAGGCCGCGGCGATTGAAGCCATAAAAGAGGGCTTTACCAGATACACCCCGGTGGCAGGCATTCCCGAACTGAGAGAGGCCATCTGCGCCCAGATCAAAAGGGACTACGGCCTTACCTACGCGCCGGAAGAAACCGTGGTCAGTTGCGGGGCCAAACAGGCCCTCTTTAATTTGGCCCAGGCCCTTTTTGATCCGGGAGACGAGGTGCTGGTGCTGGCCCCCTACTGGGTCTCTTATCCCCCCATCGTGGAACTGGCCGGGGCCAAACCGGTGATCGTGCCTTCATCCCTGGAAAAAGACTTTGAACCGGCCCTTGAGGCCCTGGCGGAGGCTATCACCGCCAAGACCAAGGGGATCATCTTGAATAGCCCGTCCAACCCCACCGGGCAGATCTATTCCAGCGAATTTCTGGCCGGGGTAGCTGAACTCTGCCAAAAAAACGACCTCTGGGTGATCTCGGACGACATTTACGACAAGTTGCGTTTTGACGGCAGAGGCCCGGAAAATATCCTGAGCGTGGCCCCGGCGTTGAGGGACCAGACCATAATGGTAAACGGGGTCTCCAAGACCTACGCCATGACGGGCTGGCGCATCGGCTGGGCGGTGGGCCCCAAAGAGGTAATAAGTGCGGTGGCGCGTATTCAGGGGCAGAGCACTTCCAACGCCACTTCCATCGCCCAAAAGGCCGCCCTGGCGGCGCTTACCGGTCCTCAAGACTGTGTCTCTGAAATGTGTGTGGCCTTTAAGAGGCGAGCGGAGCTTTTGTATGAGAAATTGAGCCAGATCCCAGGCCTTAAGCTCCCCAAGCCCCGGGGGACCTTTTACGCCTTCGTAGATTTTTCGGCCTACTACGGGCGCCGGACCCCTGCCGGGCAGGAAATCAAAGACTCCCTCAGCATGGGAGACTACCTTCTCGAAGAGGCCCGGGTGGCCACGGTCCCGGGGGTGGCTTTTGGCGAGGACCGCGCTTTAAGGATCTCTTTTGCCAACGCCGATGAAGAAATCATAAAAGGGGTGACTCGGATAGGAGAAGCCTTGGCCAAACTTACTTAAGGGGTAGCTTTTGTCTCTCCTCCTGGTAGGGCTTATTCTTTGGTACCTTCTTGGGGGGCCTTTACAAGCCGATGATACTCTGCCTGAACTTGAGGTCCTCTTAGACCAGGCCACCGAAGCCGCCACCGTAAGCAGACTCAACCTCGACCAAATTCCCTCCTCCTTTACCGTCTTTGACCGCCAGATGATAGAGCGCAGCGGGGCCACCACCATCGCGGAGCTTTTGCGCTTCGTACCAGGGCTTGAGGTCATCCGGGAAAACAACGGCACCTATCATCTGATCATCCGGGGTAATTATTCAGACCGCCGGGTGCTTATTCTCTGGGACGGTCAACCCCTGAACCATCTCCTTTTAAGACGTGCCCTGAGTTTTGTCGGGGCCCTGCCGGTGGATATCCTGGAACGCATCGAGATCTCGCGGGGGCCCTCCTCGGCGGTTTACGGTTCTTACGCCGTGGGAGGGGTGATTAACCTGGTGCCCCGGCGCTGGGACAACGCCGGGGAGATCGGTGGGGCCCTGGGTCATTTCGACAGCGGCCGGGGCTTCGTCTCCGGGGGCTTTATAAAAGGAGATTGGGAGTTCCAGTTCAGTGCCGGAGGGAGTACCACCAACGGCGATCACTTTCACGTCAAAGACGCCGCCGGCATCCCCGGTCAGGTCGATACCCACCAGGATACGGACTGGCAAGAATTCAGGCTCCGCTACCGCCAGCTGGGACTTAAGTTCTTTCGCTTCCACGTGATGCTTTCCCACTATTACGGTCTCTCAGACCGTTTGGGCCGTAGCAATGACCCGGAAAACGACTACAAGCAGCTTGGAGGCCAGATAACCTACCAGGTCAAACTGAATTCTCGCACCTCTGGCCATTTTTACCTCAACTGGCGCCAAAATATCCTAGATTACGGGACTTTTTACGTCTTTCACCCCGCCAGCCAGGAAATTCCTCCGGTCAGAAGGTTCCTGCTCCGTTTCCCCGATCCGTACGATCTGCCCACCCTGGCCTCAGAAAAGGGCCGGTTGAGAGAGCTGGTTTACGGTTTTTACCTGGACACCCACACCCGCCAACATCACCTGCGGCTGGGGACGGAATTTTTGGAAAACGGCATCCGTTCTGCCGGCTTGAAGGCGAACCGCAGCCTGCCAGACTTCCGACCCCTGCCTGACCTTGAGCGCCAGCACAGCCCCTGGTTCATCAGGACGGAAAGGATGTGGGCCATCTATGTCCAGGATCAGTGGGAACTTTCTGCCAAAAACGAGTTAAATTTGGGTCTGAGGTTTGATAAATATAACGGTTTTAAGGGGCAATTAAGCCCGAGGTTTGTCTGGATACACCGTTTTTCCAACCGGTTCATCGCCAAATTTATTTACGGCCACGGCTTCCGTATCCCGGATCTCGACGCCCTTTACGACAACCACGCCCCGCTGGTGAGTGGCAACCCCGACCTTGACCCCGAAAAACTGGACTCACTGGAAACGGTCTTCATCTGGAAACCCAGACCCGGGCACCGGTTAAGTTTGAGCCTTTTCCGTATGTGGTTAAAAGACGTCCTGGGCCGGCGGAACCCCGTTGGTATCGGGGGCTGGACTTATCAGCAGGGGGGAGATGAAGACGTCTGGGGTGGGGAGCTCTCTTACCACTACCGTGGGCTACACTGGGACATTTACCTTTACGGCAGCTACCAGTGGGGGGAAAACGAATTTGACGAACCCCGCCCATACGTGGCCAACGTGCTGGCCGGGGGTATCGTTTCGTATACGTTCGGCCACCTCCCTTTGGAAATTAATCTCGGTCTGAATTACGTGGGCCCCAGGTGGCGGGAAAAATACAACCCCGTACGGGGAAAAGACCTTTATATCCCTGACCCGCGGGACAAACTGGAAGATTATACCAACGTCAACCTAAAGGTACGGTACCACCTGACCCCCCGGCTGACCCTGTGGCTGGGAGCCACCAATCTTTTTGATGACGACATTCGGTACCCGTCTTCTTTGGGAGGGATACCCGAAGATTACCGCGAAAACGGCCGGTATCTAGAAGTCGGGGTGCGGCTGCGTTTTTAAGGGCTTTGAACGTGACTAAAAAGGTAGTCTTCATATTTTGGGTTGCCTTCCTCGTGTTACCCTCCGAAATTTCGGCCCGTACCCTGGTCACCATCGAATCCCAGAAGGCCCGCCTTACCCTGTCGCTGCTGGTACGCCTCTTAAAACTGGAAGAGCACTTGAAAAACCAATCTCCTTTAAAAATTCTGGTCCTCCTGCCCAGGACCAAAACGGCCTTTCAGGACCAGAACATTGTTAACCAGACGATAAAGGACTTCTTCGCCGGTAAGGACGAATTTGTGGTCTATTGGGTCAGCGACGGCTTCAAGGCCAAAGAATTACTGCAAAAAGCCGATTTCAAGGTGTTCTACGTAGCCGGACCAGTGCCTAACTTGAAAGAATTGCTCGCCCTGGCCGCCCGCAAAAAAGTCCTCACCGTCTCCCACCTCCCGGAACTGATTCCCATGGGGTTGGCCCTTTCGCTTGACCTGGAACGCCGGCGGGCCTGTATCGTGGTCAACCCTAAAATTTGGCCCCGTTTAGGGTTAAAATTCCCCAAATTAGTAGAAGAAAAATTCTGTTTCGCCCCGACAGAATGATGTCTCCTTTGAAATATGTCTTTAACGTCCGTTTTGTCTTGCTCACCGCCGTAATTCTTTCTTTGCTCATTACCTGTGGAGCTACCTTCTGGGCCGCCCATACCCTGAAGAAAGAACTCTTGCGGGAAAGGGAAGAAAACTTAAACGTCCTGCTCGCCCACACCGCTGAGGTCTTAAAACCCCTGCTGAAATTCAAGATAAAGAAAGAGATCCAACGGGTACTCGGGGAGCTCTTGCGTTTTGATTTCGTAAACGGCGCCAGGGTTCACTGGCAGGAACCCTCTATCTACAAGGAGCTGAGACAACTGGACGTCCTTCTGGGAAAGGACATTAAGGAAGCTCCCCCGGAATTTGAAATAAGTGTCGGTCAACTGAAAGGAAAGATCATTTCTTATCCCCTTAAAGAAGGCGATGAGACCATCGGGTTTTTGGAAATCGCCATAGACGATAGTCCGTATCAAAAAATCATCCAAAAAACGGTTTTTAATTTCGTCTTAACCGGGCTGATGCTTTCCTTAACCCTGGTCGGCCTGATCTATTTTTATCATCACCTGGTGACCAGGCCTATCGTAAGTCTGGCCAACCACATAGAGAGACTAAAGGGAGAAAAAAGAGAAGACCAACTGGAGCCGTTTCCCGCCATACAGGCCCCGGCAGAAATAAAGCAATTGATTGAGGCCTTTAACCGGCTCATCGTACGCATTAACCAGTACCAAGAGAGGCTGGAAAGTACGCTTGAACAATGGCGCCTGGAAGCCCGGCGGGCAGAGAGCGCCAGCCGGGCCAAGACCGAATTCCTGGCCAACGTCTCCCACGAAATCCGCACCCCCATTACCTCGGCCCTGGGCATGGTAGAGCTCTTGAAAGAAGGCCCTCTTACCGAAGAACAACGCCAGCAGCTGAAAAACCTGACCATCGCCCTCAAAAACTTAAACGAACTGTTTAATCAGACCCTTGATTTCGCGAGATTCGAAGTCGGGGCCCCGGAAATAAAAGAAGAGACCTTTGACCTGAAAGGCCTGGTAGAAGAATGTCTGGCCCTTTTCAAACCGACCCTTTCCCGCAAAGGCCTTGAGGGCCGCTTGATCCTGCCGGATAGGCTTCCCCTTTTTGTGGGGGATCCCGGCAAACTGAAACAGATCATCATCAATCTCCTGAGTAACGCCGTTAAATTTACCCAGGAAGGAGAAATAAGCCTTGAAGTAAAGGTCTTAAGGCAAACCCCTGACTTTTACTGGACCAGAATCAGCGTGAGAGACACCGGGGAGGGGATCCAGCCCGACCAACTGGAAAACATCTTTGTGCCCTTTGAAAGACTGGAAGAAACCTTTGAAAGGCCCTACGCCGGCGTGGGATTGGGGCTGGCCATCGCCCAGAGACTGGCCAAAATTCTCGGAGGAAAGCTTTGGGCCGAAAGCCAAGGGAAAGGACACGGGGCGGCCTTTCACCTGGAAATTCCTCTCAAATTGGCCTCTCCCAAAGCCTCAAAAGAACTCCCTCCCAAGAAATTTACGGGGCGGGTCCTGTTAGCCGAAGACAACCCCGTCAACCAGCTTTATTTTCGCAAAGTTTTGGAGAAGCTGGGTTTTGAGGTAGAGGTGGCCAGTGACGGCTTTGAGGCCTTTCGCCTGGCCCGTGAGAAAGAGTTTGACCTCCTTCTCCTTGATATCCGCATGCCCGGGCTGGACGGGCTTGAGGTCACCAGGCGTCTGCGCCAGGAGGGATACCGCGGGGTCATTTTCGCCCTCACCGCCCACGCGGTCAGCGATATCGAAAAAGAGGCCCAGCAGGCCGGCTTTGACGGTTTCCTCGCCAAACCGATTACCCGCAAAGAACTGGCCCAAAAACTGGCCCATTGGCTTTCCTGAGCTTGCCACTTCGCTTTAAGGTTTCTAGTATTCCTGGAGAAAAACTTAAATGAGCTGAGGTGCAAGATGGCAGAAAAGAAGGACTGGAAGGAAACGCTCAATCTCCCCCGGACCGACTTCCCCATGAAGGCCAACCTTACCAAAAGGGAACCGGAATTTCTCAAATACTGGGAAGAAATGGGCCTTTACCAGAAAATGTTAAACACCCGGGAAAAGGCCCCCCTTTTTGTCCTGCACGACGGCCCCCCTTACGCCAACGGTCACATCCATATGGGCACCGCCCTTAACAAGATCCTTAAAGACTTCATCGTCAAAAGCAAACGCATGGCCGGGTTTAACGCCCCTTACGTCCCCGGCTGGGACTGTCACGGGCTTCCCATCGAACTCAACGTGGAAAGGGAACTGAAGGTAAGGAGGGGAGAGCTTCCCAAGCTTACCGTCCGTAAACACTGCCGGGCCTACGCCGAACGCTGGATTAATATTCAACGGGAGGAATTCAAGCGCCTCGGGGTCATTGGCGACTGGGAAAACCCTTACCTCACCATGAGCTACGACTATGAGGCCACCATCGCCCGGGAATTTGTCACCTTTCTCAGCAAGGGCTACGTCTACCGGCGCAAAAAACCGGTCTATTGGTGTACCCATTGCGTAACCGCGCTGGCAGAGGCCGAGGTCGAATATTATGACCACCGTTCCCCGTCGATCTACGTAAAATTTCCCCTGGACGAAGACGCCCTGGCGGCCCTGCCGGAAGAATTAAGAAAGGGCCCGGTCTCTATCCTCATCTGGACCACCACCCCCTGGACCTTGCCGGCCAATTTGGCCGTGGCCCTGAACCCGGAATTCGACTACGTGGTAGTCCAGCTGAAGGACGAATTTTTGCTCCTGGCCGAAGGGCGCCTTTCGGCCCTGGCCGCGGAACTCGGTTTGGAAAAGGTTCCTCCTATCCTTGGCCGCGTAAAGGCCCGGGACCTTGAAGGGAAACATGCCCGGCACCCCTTCCTGCCCCGCAAGTCCCTGATCGTGCTTGCGGATTACGTGACCCTTGAGGCAGGTACGGGCTGCGTCCACATCGCCCCCGGCCACGGTGAGGAAGACTATGAGACCGGGCTCAAATATGGTCTTGAAGTTTACGCCCCGGTGGATGCGGAAGGGCGCTTTGACCCGGAACTTCCTGAAATCGGCGGGCAGCATATCTTTGAAGCCAACGCCAAGATCATCGAAATTCTCAAGGAGCGAGGAAATCTCCTCTGGGTCACGGAAATTACCCACAGTTATCCCCATTGCTGGCGCTGTAAAAAGCCGGTGATTTTCCGGGCCACGGAACAATGGTTCATTTCCATGGAAGCCAACCACCTGCGCGAAAAGGCCCTGGAGTGGATCGACAAGGTACGGTGGATCCCCCCCTGGGGGCGGGAAAGGATCAGGAACATGGTGGAGAAGCGGCCTGACTGGTGTCTTTCCCGCCAGCGTTCCTGGGGGGTGCCCCTTACGGTTTTCACCTGCCGTGCCTGCGGCACCATCCTTAAAGATTATCAGTATTACGAAAAGACGATCCAACTCTTTGAGGAGCACGGGGCGGATATCTGGTTCGAAAAAGAGGCAAAAGACCTGCTCCCTCCCGGGACCCAATGCCCCCGTTGTGGAGGGGAAGAATTCCAAAAAGAAGAGGACATCCTTGACGTATGGTTTGACTCAGGGGTCTCTTTTGCCGCGGTTTTGGAAAGGCGGCCGGAACTCAAATTTCCCGCAGAACTCTATCTAGAAGGCTCTGACCAGCACCGGGGCTGGTTCCAGAGCTCCCTCCTTTGTGCGGTGGGGACCCGGGGCCGGGCCCCTTACGAGGCCGTCCTTACCCACGGTTTCGTGGTGGATGGCAAAGGACGCAAAATGTCCAAATCCCTGGGGAACGTCATCCCCCCCGAAAAGGTGATTAAACGCTACGGGGCAGAGATTTTGCGCCTGTGGGTGGCGGCGGAAGACTACCGGGATGATATCCGGCTCTCAGACGAGATACTGGCCCGCCTGACCGAAGCCTACCGCAAGATCAGAAACACCTGCCGTTTCCTGCTGGGAAACCTCTATGACTTTGACCCCGAAAAAGACCTTATTCCCCCGGAGGAGCTTCCGGAATTTGAACGATACCTCCTCTTCAGGCTCTCCAGACTTACCGAGCGCTGTCTTAAGGCTTACGAAAATTACGATTTCCACCTGATAACCCAGGGGCTGCACCAGTTCTGTGCCGTTGACCTTTCCGCCATCTTTATCGACGTGAGCCGGGACACCCTTTACTGTGAAGCCCCTGAGGCCTTTAAACGACGTGCGGCCCAGACCGTGCTCTACCACGCCCTAACGACCCTTACCCGGCTCATGGCTCCCATCCTCTCTTTTACGGCGGAAGAGATCTGGCGCTATTTACCGGGGCCGAAAGAGGCAGAAAGTGTGCATCTGGCCTCCTTCCCTGCCCCGGTCCTGCGGGAAGTCCCCGAGGATTTTAAGCAAAAGTGGGAAAGGCTCTTCGCTTTAAGGTCAGAGATAACCAAGGCCTTGGAAATCGCCCGCAAAGAGGCCAAAATCATCGGAAACTCCCTGGAGGCGGAAGTGGTCCTGGTCCCGCCGGCGGAACTGGCCGCCTTTTTGCAAGAAAACCAGGAGACGCTGACCTACCTGGCCATCGTCTCTCAGCTCACCGTGGCGCAAGAAGCCTCCTCTGAAGAAGGGACGGTGCTTTACGAGAGTGCTGAGCTACCGGGCCTTAAGGTCCTGGTAAAAAGGGCCAGGGGAAGGAAGTGTGAACGGTGCTGGAAGTGGAGCGAAACCGTAGGCCAGCGGGAAGACCTCCCTGCCCTCTGTGCCCGCTGCTACCAGGTGGTCCAGCAAATAGATGATCAGACGGCTTAAGGTCTTCTTTTTGTCAGCTGGCCTGGTCTTCATCCTGGACCAGGCCAGCAAATACCTGATTAAACAACTGCTCGGGCCAGAGGTGGTACGCCCCCTCATACCGGGGCTGGTCAACCTGGTTCGGGTCTGGAACCCTGGGGTGGCCTTCGGGCTGGCCCAAAAGGGGCCGCCCTGGCTCTTTGTCTTGCTTAACCTCCTGGCCATAGGGGGGCTTTTCTTTTACGTACGCACCAAAGATGAGCGCGCCAACCAGCTCTTTTGCGGGCTGATTGCCGGGGGGGCCCTGGGCAACCTCCTTGACCGCCTTTTGCACGGCCAGGTCTTTGACTTTCTGGACTTTTACCTGGGCCGCTACCACTGGCCTGCCTTTAACCTGGCCGACGCCGCCATCACCCTCGGGGTAATTGGGCTCCTCTTAAGAAGTCTGGCCAGGCCCTAAACTTTTCTCCTCTATCTTTCGAATTAAGGAAAGATATGAAACTCGAATTGCGCCTGTTTCCGGAATTTGCCGAGGCCTTCTGGCCGGAAAGCCCTCAAACCCTGGCCAAACAGGCCAGAAGCCAGCTGAAGACCTATTTTGAAGTCCGGGAAAACCTGATAGAGATCCCGGAGGGTCGTTTAGGCCAGCTCAACGAAATACTGGAAAAACTCAAAAGACTGTGGTCTCAGGGAAAAAACCTGCCCCTTCCCTTCTCCCTGATCCCTCCTGGGGCCAGGTCCCTTTTTCGCCCGGGAAGGATCTATCTGACCAAGAAGGAGGCAGAAAGGCTGCGGCCTTCTCTGGGTGGGCTCCCTTTTGCCGCCACGTTATATGAATGGCAGGGCCTTTTTGAGTTGAGGATCCCGGCCACCGCTTACGAAGAAGGGCTTTTTGCCTTTCGCGACCTCCTGCTCCTTGGCCCTTACCGCCCCTGTCCGGTGTGTGGTCTGAGGTGGCACAAACCCAGGGACTGTCCGGCCTTAAACCTTGAAGAACCCTACGAAGCCTATCTTTCCTGGCTAAAGCAAAAACCAGAGGACTTCTTAAAGGCCCTGGCCCGCCCTTTTGCCGAAGGAAAAACCCAAGAGGGCCTCAAAAAGCTGGCCCTGAGACGTCCCTTTTTCAGACCCTCTTTTTTACGCCTCTTTTTCACCAGTAACGCTTCCACCTGGGAGACCCTGCCCCTTAAGACCGGGCTCACCTCGGGGGGCAACCTCTTTTTGGGGCTTGAGGCCCTGGGTCAGGGAGACTTTGGCAAGGCCCGGGAGAGGTTTGAAAAATGTGACCTGAGCCGGGATTTTAAGGCCCTTCTGGCCCTGGCCCTCACCGCGGCCCTGGCCGAGACCCCGGCCGAGGCCCTTTATTTCGTGGAAAAGGCCGCCGAACTTGCCCAAAAACCGGCAGAACTGGCCTTCGTTCTCCTCTTCAAGGGCTGGCTCTTTGAGCTTGAAGGCAAGGGGCTGGAAGCAGAAGACTTTTACCAGGAGGCCCTTAAGAAAGACCGCTCCTGCTGGCCGGCCCGGATCCTCTTGGCCGCCTGTCAGGTCAAATACGCCTTTCCCAAGGCCAAAAACACCTTAACCCCGCTTTTAAACGAAATAATGGCCCTGCCGTGTCTTTTGACCGAAGGGCGTTTCCTCCCCCTGGCCCCGGAACTTGAGGCCCAGGCCCAAAGTCTTTACGAGAAGAAACAGGAAGAGGCGGTCTTCCGGCTGGCCCAGGCTGAAAACGCCCTGCGTCCCCTGATCAAGGCCCTCCCGGAAGAAGAGGTAAAACGCTTTGAAAATACGCTGGCCGAGATCCGGCGCGAGATTTACGAAGGCGGCTTCCTGGAATTGTTGACCGCAGAGAGACGGGCCTTTGACCTGGGACTTGAACTACAGGGCTATCTTTTTCGGCAGGGCCAGAAATTGCGCGCCAAATACAAAACTTACACCAAAAGCCTTGAATACTATCAGCAATTCTGGCACCGCTTCCCCTACCGGCGCGCCGATGACCCTTACGCCCACCTCTTGGAAAGACTGCGCCAGGAGCTGGATAAACTGGCCTCCCTGCTCAAGGCAGACCTCTTAAAAACCCTTAAGAGGGCCTACCAACAGGGAGAGAAAATCGAAAGGATCCTTGAAGAGCTGGCCAGAGAAGAAGCAAGATTGCGGCAGGAATGGCGTTTCAGGAAACAGCTTTCAAGTTTCGTAAAATACTTTTTGATCCTGGAACTTGTCCTGTTTCTGGTCTTTATGCTGGTACCCGCCCTTTACCATTTTTTAGAGAGCCGAAACCCGCCCCCCTTTTTCAACCTCACCTCCTTTTTGGTACTCTCCTTCCTGGCCCTCGTATTATCTCTCCTCCGCGCCCTCAACGAAAAAATTTGAAAAGGCCCCTTGTCAAGTAAAACCGGGTGATTATATTAGCAGCCAGCTCAGGTGAGTGCTAATAAAATTTCAGAAGGAGGGGTGACAGATGAAAGTAAAGCCGCTTCATGATCGGATTCTTGTTCAGCGCATAGAGGAAGAAGAGCGCACCAAAAGTGGCATCATTATCCCTGACACTGCCAAAGAGAAGCCGATCATGGGCAAGGTGATTGCGGTGGGTGACGGACGTATCCTGGAAAACGGGCAGAAGATGCCCCTTTCCGTAAAGGAAGGAGACCGTATCCTTTTCGGTAAATACGCCGGGACCGAAGTGAAAATCGAAGGTGAAGAATATCTCATCATGAGAGAAGACGACGTCCTGGCCATTATTGAAGACTAAATACCCTGCGAAATAAAAAATTTTGAAAGGAGGTTGAGAATATGGCGGCGAAGGAAATTCTTTACAGCCAGAAGGCTCGCGAAGCTCTGCTAGCGGGTGTGAATAAGCTGGCCGATGCCGTAAAAGTAACCCTTGGTCCCAAAGGCCGTAACGTGGTAATCGAAAAGGCCTTCGGTTCGCCTACCATCACCAAAGACGGTGTCACGGTAGCCAAAGAAATCGAGCTTGAGGACAAGTTTGAAAACATGGGCGCCCAGATGGTAAAAGAGGTGGCGTCCAAGACCAGCGACGTAGCCGGTGACGGTACCACCACCGCTACCATTTTGGCTCAGTGCATCTTCCAGGAGGGTACCAAACTGGTCACCGCCGGGATCAACCCCATGGCCCTTAAGCGGGGCATCGATAAGGCGGTAGACGTGGTGGTGAAAGAGCTTGAAAAAATCGCCAAACCCTGCAAGACCAGGCAGGAAATCGCCCAGGTAGCTACTATTTCAGCTAACAACGACCCCACCATCGGAAACATTATCGCCGACGCCATGGACAAGGTGGGGAAAGAAGGCGTTATCACCGTAGAAGAATCCAAAAGCCTTGACACCTACCTCGAAGTGGTAGAGGGGATGCAGTTTGACCGCGGTTATATCTCCCCCTATTTTGTAACCGATCCTGATAAGATGGAATGCGTCCTTGAGGACGCTTACATCCTGATCCACGACAAGAAGATCAGCTCCATGAAGGATCTGCTCCCCATCCTGGAGCAGGTGGTGCGCTCCGGCAAACCGCTTTTGGTAATTGCGGAAGACGTGGAAGGCGAAGCGCTGGCCACCCTGGTGGTCAACAAGATCCGGGGAGTGCTTCAGTGCTGCGCGGTAAAGGCCCCTGGCTTTGGTGAACGGCGTAAGGCCATGCTTGAGGACATCGCCATCCTCACGGGTGGTCAGGTGATCTCTGAAGAACTCGGCTTCAAACTCGAAAACGCCACCCTGGATCAGCTTGGTCGCGCCCGTCGGATCATCGTGGACAAGGAACACACCACCATCGTAGACGGGGCTGGCTCCAAAGAGGCCATTGAGGCCCGGGTCAAGCAAATTCGGGCCCAGATCGAAGAGACCACCTCTGATTACGACCGGGAAAAGCTCCAGGAGCGGCTGGCCAAACTGGTAGGCGGCGTGGCGGTCATCTACGTGGGTGCGGCTACGGAGACCGAAATGAAAGAAAAGAAGGCCCGGGTGGAAGACGCCCTTAACGCCACCAAGGCCGCGGTAGAGGAAGGGATCGTCCCTGGTGGTGGTACGGCCTTCATCCGGTGTATCCCGGCCCTTGACGGGGTAGAGGCCGAGGGTGACGAAAAACACGGGGTGGACATCATCCGGCGCGCCCTGGAAGAGCCGCTTCGTCAGATTGCGAACAACGCCGGTTTTGAAGGCTCCATTATCGTAGAAAAGGTCAAGGCCGAAAGCGGCTCCGTAGGTTTTGACGCCGCGGCCGGTGAGATAAAAGACCTTATGGAAGCCGGTATCATTGACCCGAAAAAGGTAAGCCGGACGGCGCTTCAAAACGCCGCCTCCATCTCCGGCCTGCTGCTCACCACCGAAGCCATGGTGGCGGAAAAGCCCAAAGAGGAAAAGGGCGGCGGCGCCGGAGCTCCCGGAGCCCCTGAATTCTAAAAAGGCAAAAAGAGGGGCGGCTTTCGCCGCCCCTCTTCGTTTGTCTCCCTTCCTTTACCTCCTTCCCCACTTTTAGCCTCAACTGGTACGAAAGGCAAAAGCGTTTTATCTTAAGGGTATGAAAAAATATCTTTTGGCCTTCGGGCTGGTTCTGGGCCTCCTTTTTCCTTCCCTGGCAGCGGGCCTTATGAGCCACGAAGAGGAAGCACGGCTCGGGCGCCAGGTCCTTCAGATGCTGCGTAAAGAGGCCCAATTCGTGGAAGACCCGGAAGTTACGGGTTACGTGGCTGAAGTCGGCCGACGCCTCATCGCCCACATAGGTCCCCATTATTTTCCTTTCAAGTTTTACGTCATCAAAGACGAAAGCCTCAACGCCTTTGCCGTGCCCGGAGGCTATATCTTCGTCAATACCGGACTTTTGGAAGAGATTGACCGCGAAGACGAACTGGCCGGGGTGCTGGCCCACGAGCTGGCCCACGTGCAAGCCAGGCACCTGGCCAAAAGGATTGAAAAACTAACGCGCCTCAATCTGGCCAGCGCCGCGGTCACCATCGTAGGGCTCCTGCTGGGCCGGGGGGAGATGGGCCAGGCCATCGCCGTGACTTCCGGGGCCCTGGCGGCCACCAAGGCCCTTTCTTACAGCCGGGCTGACGAAGAAGAAGCTGACCGGCTGGGGTTTCAATATCTCACGGCTGCCGGGTATGACCCCCGGGGGTTCATCGAGGTTTTTAACAAAATCGTCCGGCACCGCTGGCTCCTTTCGGAAAACGTGCCGAGCTATCTCCTCACCCACCCTGGTACCGCCGAACGGATCACCTACCTTGAATCCATGATCAATTACTACCATCCCAAGGTCACCTACCACCCTGACCCCTTCCGCCTGCGGCGGGTGCAGGTAAGGGTCAAGGTCTTCACCCACGACGCGGGAAGCCTCGTGGTACGTTACCGGGCTGAAATCCGGAAAAGTCCGGAAGATCCTTTCTTGCACTACGGTCTGGCCCTGGCGCTAGCCAAATTGAGGCGCTTTGAAGAAGCGGCCCAGGAGATGGCCTACGTCATAGAAAAGTGGCCGGCCAAAGACGATTTCCGTCTTGATCTTGCTGAGATCTATTTCCAGAGCGGGCGTTACGAAAAGGCCCTCCCCATCCTGGAATGGTACGTGAGAAGGCATCCCTATCGTCTAGGAGCCGGCTATCTCCTGGCCCGCTGTTACCAGGAGACCAAACGGTATGAAGAGGCCCGGGCGCTTTACGAAAAGCTCCTCAACAAGATGGCTGATAACGCAGAATTTCACTATCATTACGCCCGCCTGCTCGCCGCCCTTGGCCAGGGCGGCCAGGCGCACTACCAGTTTGCCCTACACTTCCAGCT
>DROK01000107.1 GCA_011321895.1 Thermodesulfatator atlanticus | reverse complement strand
TTTGCCAGTTTGGTACCAGCCCCCAGATTTACCTCTCGCCCCAAAATGCTATCTCCCAGATAGGCAAAGTGCCCGGCCTTGGCCCCGTCGAGCATGATGGTGTTTTTCATCTCGGTGGTATGCCCCACCACACAACGCCGCCCCACGTAACACTTTCCCCGAATATAGGCACCCTGTCTGATTTCGGTAAAATCACCCACGAAGAGGGGGCCTTTAAGATATGCCCCGGGCTCCACCAGGACCCCCCGCCCTATCTCTATCTCCCGGTCCATAAAGACCGCCCCGGCACAAAGGACGCTGGCCCCGGTCAGCACCCGGCCGTCAAGCTCAACCTTCAGTTTTTCTTTGGTGGCGTCTGCCAGGACCAGTTTGAAATCCGGGCCCACCGGGAGCAGCTCCCCTTCGTAGAGCACGTAAGTCCGGGAGAGCGGCTCCCCTACCGGCAGTTTTTCAAGGTTGGGGTGCAGCAGGGCCCTAAGGCGCTCTTCAAGGGAAGCCACCGCCTGCCAGACGGGCTGGTTTAATTCAAAGAGGTCTTCGAGAGCAGCTAGATCTCCCTCAGGGAAAAAGTCGTGGGGGTAAATCATTTCTTTCCCTCTTTGGCCTTGAGAAATTCCACCAGGGAAGGGCCTATTTCCACCAGGCCAAGTTCCGTAATCTCCATCAGGTGGATCCTGGTGTCGTGACCACACATCCGACAACCGTCTATCCGGAAAAGGCGCACAATCTCGCCCACCTCGGCCTTATAAAGCTGAGCAGCCCGGGCGGAGAGGATGAGTTCTTTGGAGAGGACCATGGAACAATCCACGATATGACCCACCGCGTAACCTCCCGCCGCCTCTGCCGACAATTCTTCGTGGGAACTGCGTTTTTGGGAGATAAAAAGCGCCGTCTGGTACCATTTTTTGCAGAAGGTATAAAGGGCCCGCACGATGCTGCGGGCCAGCATCTCCCGGGCCTCAAAAAGCCCGGTAATGGAGTCGATCACCGTGCGGTGTACCTTATAAGTCCGGTAAATATGGGCCAGCGTATCAAGCAGGGTGGGCATGTCATCCCGCAGACGGGCGTAACTGGCGGCGTCAAGGATGATGATCTTGTCCTCAATCTCTTTAAAATCAACCCCCATGGCCTTGGCCCGTTGTTCCAGGCCAACGGAAAGAAAGGTGGCCGGAGTTTCTACCGTGACGAAACACACCGGCTCCCCAAGGCTTGCCTGTTTGATCGTGAACTGCTCCGCCATAAGACTTTTGCCCGTGTCTGGCATCCCGGTAAGATTCGCGATGCACCCCAGGGGAATCCCTCCCAATGGTTTCCGCTGGGGTTTTTTACCCTTCCACTCCACCACGTAGAAAAGCTCATCAAGCCCTTTAACCCCGGTGGGCACCCCTTTTAATTCCGGGGCCTTCTCCTTGGCGGCTGAGACCGTATAAATGGCGTCGTAGATAATATGCCTTTCTCTCTCTTCCATGGAGCCCCCTATTTTTCTATGGTTTCCCCGTCAGGCACTACCAGCCGGGGAGGATAATCCTCAACCCTTACCTCGGGGTAAAGGACGCAGTTGGTACCCACCTGGCTACCCCCGGGGACATGAGCCTCCTTACCGATGACCGTAAGGCCGCTGAAAAGGTGTTTGGGAAACTTCCGGTTAACTACCCCGGGGTCACCGAAGCCAACCTGCGCCTTCTCCCCTATAAAGACCTTCTTATCAATGATTACCCGTTTAAGCTTGGCCCCCCGGGAGACAAAGGTTTCGTGCATAATGATGCAGTCTTCCACCTCGGCCCCTTCTTCCACGACTACCCCCGGGGAAAGGACCGAACGCCGCACCAGCCCCCCTATCAAACATCCGGGAGAGACCACGCTGTCTTCCACCTGGCCCGTACACAGCACCTGGGCCGGGGGCCAGTCTGCCACCAGGCCGTGGGGCATAACGTTGGTCATGGTCCCCCAGGCCTCGGGATCAAGCCCCGAATCCTCCCGCAAAAGGTCCATATTGGCCTGAAAATAGGCCTCAAGGGTGCCCACGTCCCGCCAGTATCCCTCAAACCGGTACGCGTATACCCGGGCCTCTTTAAGGGCTTGGGGCAAAATATGCATACCGAAGTCTTCCTGAGGCACCCTTTTCAACACGTCGATCAAATAAGACGTGTCAAAGACGTATACCCCCATGGAGGCCAGATTGGAGCGGGCCTTGGCCGGTTTTTCCTCCCAGTCGATGATGCGGTCTTCCTCGTCGGTAATAGCGATGCCGAAGTGGTGGGTCTCTTCCCAGGGCACCGGCATCATGGCCACGGTAACCTGGGCTTCACGGGCGCGGTGAAAAGCCACCAATTTACGGTAGTCCATGTGATAGACGTGATCCCCGGAAAGGATCAGGACCTCTTTTGAGGGGCGTTGTAACACGAAATCAAGGTTTTGTCGCACGGCGTCTGCGGTTCCCTTATACCAGTCCCATTCCTTCTCGCCGGTTTTGGGAGGTAAAATCCTTACCTCCCGCGTGCGTCCGGAAAGATCCCAGGCGGACCCGTCGCCGATATGATCCATAAGAGAAAGGGGTTTATACTGGGTGAGGACCGCCACGCAGGAAAGATCAGAATTGGCCGCGTTTGAAAGGGTAAAATCGATGATCCGGTAAATCCCCCCGAAAGGCACCGCTGGCTTGGCCCTTTTACGGACCAGGATGTTTAACCGACTTCCAACCCCACCAGCCAGCAGAAAAGCGAGAACATCCCTCATCTTTAAGCGCCCTTTTTGTTATATCATTTTCGCCCAAGCGTGTCTATGCGGCTATTTTTGACAATATTTCCTCAAAATTTCCCGCAGGCGGTCTGCGTGGGGATTTTTGACCTTGCGTCCGTAAATAATGTCCACCGGGCGCACCGGTTTGCCGTAATAGGAACGGTTCCAGGAGTCACGCGGCTTTATCACCGCTCCCTCCAGGCTTATGCCGATAAAGGCCCCTTTTGAGCGGCCAAAGGCAAGAATATCGACCAATTGCGCCTTGGCCCCCATACCGATAGGCCCGGCCGCCACGCTGAGGTCGCCTCCCAGCTTTACCGCGGTGGATAAAAAGGCGTCTATCCCTTTCTGGGTCATGATGAGGAGCACGATCTCCGAGACCTCGCCTCCAAATTGCAACCCAAAGGAAACCGAACCCAGGGTATAGAAGGCTGGATAAGACCAGGTATTTCCCGGATAGCGCGCCAGAAGCACCCCGCTTCCCCCTGAACCCCCGAAGAAAAAGGCCCCTTTGATCAGCTGGGGAATAATAATGACCCCCTTGGCCTCTTTGAGGTGATCTCTAAGCCAGGACATCTGTTCGTCTTCCAGAAAACGCTTCATGGTGATGGTGGCCTTGTCTACCAGTTCGTAGGGGGCTCCGTATTTTTCCGCTTGTACAGGCAGGGAAAGGGCCAGAAACAGACCAACCAGGCAAAATAAAATGGGTCTTTTCATCTCAACCTCCCGGATATGTGTTAAATAAAGCATTATGGAATTGGCCATCCTCTTTGACAACCGCTCAATCGCGCCCTCTTTCCTTTCTGGCTGGGGCTACAGCGTCCTTTTGCGGCCCCAGGGGCTGCTTTTTGACACCGGTTCCGAAACCGCCTCCCTCCTTCACAACCTGAAAGAATTTGGCTTCTCCCCTGGGGAGATAAATACCATCTTTCTTTCCCATTTTCATTGGGATCATACCGGGGGTTTACTGGGCCTGCTACCTGAACTGAAAAACCCCCGCGTCATCCTGCACCGCGGTTTTTCTAAGGGGTTCGTACGGGAGGTTGTACGGCTTGGGGGAGAAGTGGTCTTGGCCGACCAGGCTGCCGAAATTTTGCCCGGACTCTGGACCACGGGCATCCTGCCGGGCCCTGTCCCCGAGGCCGCCTTAGTCTTTCGGCCCAAGGGGCTGGTCCTTACCGGTTGTGCCCATTTTGGCCTTTTGGAACTCCTAAAAACCGCCCTTTTCCTGCTAAACGGGCCCCCTTCGCTTTTAATGGGTGGCTTTCATCTGCTCAACAAGCCCCTAAAGGAAGTCCGCACTTTGGGGCTTGCCCTTAAGAGCGCAGGCGTTCGCCGGGTGGCCCCCTCTCATTGTACCGGCGCTAAAGCGGAAAAGATCCTGGCCGATATTTTTGGTGATGACTTTTGGTACGTGGGGGCCGGCTCTTTCTTATCTCTTTAAAAACCTGGCCCAGAAGACCGCCCATATTCTGTGCCCACGTTACTGTTTTGCCTGCGGCAGGCTGCTGCGCCCGGAAGAGACCCTGTTTTGCCGCCCCTGTTCCTCAACCCTTCCCGAAAACACAAACCCCTGCCCCCGTTGCGGCCGTCCGTTAAAGACCGCAGAAGCCCTCTGTCTGGCCTGTTTCAGGGAAGAAAAACTCATCACCCGGGTGTTTAGCCCCTTCCTTTACGAAAGGCCTATCAAGGACCTTATCAAGGCCTACAAATACGGCCGGAGGGTTTATCTGGCCCGGGAACTGGCCCGGCTCTTAAAAAGGCTCTATCCCGAAGAGCTCCTTTTGGCCCAGAGTCCGGTCTGTCCGGTACCCCTGCACCGGAGACGTTTGTGGACCAGGGGTTTCAACCAGAGCCACCTCCTGGCCCGTGAAATTTTCGGGCGCAGGCGGGGAAAAAATTTTTTTACCCGCCCCAAATACACCCGCCCCCAGGCCGGGCTTTCTGCCAAAGAGCGTTTAAAAAACGTAAAAGGGGCCTTTGCCCTCAAGGAAAAGCCTCCCCCCCGCCTCATCCTCTTTGACGACGTCCTTACCACCGGGGCCACCGCCAGAGAATGTGCCCGCACCCTGTCCCAGGCCGGGGTCAAAGAAGTCTGGCTGGCGGTGGTGGCTGCTACTGGCTAAAATAAGGCCCCATGAAAATAGCGGCCCTCCAATATCCGTTCTCGCCTGACGGGGAAGAGGTCTTTTCCCGGCTCTTAAACCTTTACCAAAAGTGCCCCCCGGTCGACCTGGTGGTTGCCCCGGAACTTGGTCTTACTGGATATGAAGCCTCTTTCGCCCTTGATTTCGTGAAAGAGGCCCTGGCGCGTCTCAAGGAGGAAGTAAGCCAAAAAGGCCTCCCTCTCTTGGTCGGGGCCACCGACCCGGAGGAGAAAAAGAGCGCCGCCTATCTCTTTACCGAAAAAGGGGCCTTTAAGGTGGCCGAAAAGATAAACCTCTTTCCGGGTTTTGACGCCCCTAAAGGTTTCCGCCCTGGCAGGAGGTCCCTTCCCTTCCGGGTAGGGGAGGCCCCGGTGGGAGTCCTTATCTGTTATGATCTTCGCTTCCCGGAGCTCGCCAAATATCTTGTCACCCGCGGGGCCAAGCTCGTCTTTGTCCTGGCAGCCTGGCCCCAGATTCGCCTGTTTCATTTCCACCAGCTCTTAAGGGCCAGGGCCATCGAAAACCAGGTCTTTACGGTGGGGGTAAACGCTACCGGTTCGGTGGCCGGCCACAAGCTTGCCGGACAAAGCGTGGTCTTCTCTCCCCTGGGGGAAGAAATGGCCCTTTTAAAAGACGAGGAGGGTATTTTGATAACCGAAATAGATTTCAGGGAAATTTCCTCGGCGCGCCAGCTCTTTGTGACCTCCCGTTTTTGCCCGCCGCCAACCCCGGAGGAAAAGATCCTTCCCCTCCCCCGGCTCCTCCCTCTCCTGGAAGAGGCCCGGGCCCTTGGCCAACAAATAGTCTTTACCAACGGCTGTTTTGACCTGTTGCACGCAGGCCACGTAAGCTACCTCTACCGCGCCCGCCAGGAAGGGGACCTTCTCGTCGTAGGCCTTAACGCCGATACCTCGGTAAGGAGACTTAAGGGCCCCCAACGCCCGATAAACCCTGAAGATTTGCGGGCCAAGGTGCTGGCCGGCCTCTCCGCGGTGGATTTCGTGGTCCTTTTTGAAGAAGACACCCCGGAGGCCCTGATCAAGGCCATAAAACCAGACGTGCTGGTCAAGGGGGCGGATTGGCCTGAAGACAAAATCGTGGGCGCCTCTTTCGTTAAGGCTTACGGGGGCCGCGTGGTACGGGTCCCCTTTGAACACCCCATTTCTACCACTAAACTTCTGGAACGGATCAAAAATGAAGCTCCATCCCATTGATTCCTGTGGAATCATGCTTTCTTACCGCTGCCAGTGCGGGTGCCGCCACTGCGTTTACGCCTGTGGCCCCCGCTGGCGCGACTGGATGTCCAAAGACACCCTGGAAGGGCTGCTGAAAGGGATCAAAGAGACCTGGGTCTATCCCCGGGGTCTCCACCTGGCCGGTGGGGAGGCCTTCCTAAATTTTGACCTCCTCCTCTACGGGGTAGAGGCCTGCCGGCGCCTGGGCCTGCCCATCGAATACGTTGAAACCAACGCCGGTTGGTGTGTAAGCCCCGAGGTGGGGCGGGAAAAATTCAGCCTCCTCAAAGAAGCAGGGCTTTTTCGGGTACTCATTTCCGTAAGTCCCTTTCATGCCGAAACCATACCGCTAAAACGTACGCTCTGGGCCATAGAGGCCGCTCAGGAAATATTCGGCCCGGGAAACGTAATCGTCTACATGTCCCAATTTATCCCTTTGATAAGGGAATTCGGCGAGGAAGAGCCGGTCCCCCTGTCAAAATGGATCTCCCGTTTTGGCCGAGAAAAGGCGGGGCGCCTTTTCTGGGAAGGTTACGCCTTGATCCCCGGGGGCCGGGCCGGGATAGAGCTTGGCCCGCTGGCCCCGACCAGGTTCAGGCCGGAGGACTTCGCCGGGCAGACTTGCGCCCACGAAATCCTGGCCTCAAGACACGCCCATTTCGACCCCTACCTGCACTATATCCCCCTTTTCTGCGGAGGGCTCAGCCTGGGCCAGTTTGAAGATCTTCCCGCCTTCGTGAACGCTTTTGACTACCGTAAGCTCCCCCT
>DROK01000106.1 GCA_011321895.1 Thermodesulfatator atlanticus | reverse complement strand
CCTCTTTAGCAAACGCATGCCCAAAAGACTGGCCCGCAAAAGCTATTTCAAAGAAGGCCTTACGGTCTGTGAGATCATTCTAAAGCTTGAAAGAGAGCTTCTGGGCCTTGAACTTACACCCCCCAGGGGCAGACGCAAAAGGCGCAGAAAAGGGGGACGGCATGCCTGATTACCGCACCTCTTTGGGCTTTAAATTCCTGCAGGCCACCAAACACGACCGGATGGAACTCCTCAGGCGGGAACGGGAAGAGATAGCCCCGGCCCCCTGGTTTAAGACTTATCCTGACGCCCCGAGAATCAGGCTGGCCCGGCTCGAGTTCGGCCCGCAGACCCTCTGGCAGGCCCTGCTTAAACGGCGTTCCATCAGGCGCTACACCCGAGAAGGGCTTTCTCTCAGGGAAATCTCACTCCTCTGTTTCGCCGCCCAGGGGGTGACCGGGGAGGTGGGGCGTTACCTCCTGCGCACCGCCCCTTCCGCAGGGGCCCTTTACCCCATTGAGACTTATCTTTTCGTAAACCACAGCCCGGACGTTCCGCCCGGCATTTACCACCTGGAAGTCCAGGACTTCGTGCTCGAACAGTTGGCTGAGGGGAATTTCGGCGAAGCCCTGGCTGAAGCGTCTCTGTCCCAGTATCAATGCGCCCGGGCTTCCCTGGTATTCGTATGGTCGGCCATTCCGCGCAGGACCATGAGCAAATACGGCTCACGCGGGATGCGTTACGTGTTTATGGACGTGGCCCATATCTGCCAAAACGTCCTCCTGGCTGCGGCGGCCCTGGGACTCGGGGCCTGCCCCATAGGGGCGTTTTTTGACGATGAGGTAAACGAGCTGCTGGGTCTTGACGGGGCAGAAGAAAGTGTCGTTTACCTCACCTCCGTGGGATATCCTGCCGAATAGATGGTCCTTATCTGGCACGAAGGGGCCCTGGGGGACCTGTTAATCTCGCGCCTGGCCCTGGGGGCCTTAAGAGAAAAACACCCTCACGAAGAAATCGTCCTTTTTGCCCGTTCCGAGGCAAGATATCTGCTGCTAAAGGCCGGGCTGGTGGACCAGGCCTACCCCACCTCCCTGGCCGTGGCCCAGAGGTTTAAAAACGTGGCCCGGCTTTACCTCTTCGCCCAACGCCCGGAGGCTTTCTCTTTTCTAAATCCCCTTGCCCAAACCATGGTGTCTGTCTCCACCCGCCCGCTCCGCCCTCAACACCTGGCCCTCCAGGAACTGGAAGCCCTCGGGTTTTGGCCTTCACGTCTGGCCCTGTTTTTACAGGAAAATAAGGCCATGGGGCGGAAGGTAATCTTGCACCCTGGAAGCGGCGGGCGCTTTAAATGTGCACCCCCTTCTGCCTGGCGCACCTTGGGAGCGCTCCTCAAAAAAGAAGGGTTTCAGATAAGCTTTCTTTTGGGGCCCGCGGAAAAGGACCTGCTCAAAGAGTTTGCCTCAGAAGAAACCATTTTGAGCGAGGACCTAGAAGGGGCGGTGGAACAACTGAACAAAGCCCCCTTCTTCATAGGACACGACTCCGGTCTTAGCCACCTGGCCGCCGCTTTGGGCCTTTATACCTTCTGCCTTTTTGGACCCACGGCCTGGTGGCACTGGGCCCCCTTCGGGTACACGGTGGCCATGGTTAAAAGGTGTCAGTGCTTAGAAAAGGGGCTTGATCCCCACCACTGCCCCCAACCCTGCCTTTCCGAGATAAGGGCTGAAGAGCTGGCCCGTATCTTTCTCGACCTTAGTACCACTGCCAGGTGGAACCACCACCTGCCGAAGGCGTCTGGTTATAACCCGGGCTTTGTTGATAATTGGGGCTCTGTCCGTAAGAAGGCTGTTGAACCGCAGGAGGCGGTGGTGGCGGCGGAGGAGCCCCGGGACTCTGGTAAGTCTGGGGTGCCTGAGCTTGGTATCCAGGTGGTGGAGGTGGGGGAGGAACACTTCCCGAAGGGGTGATGATCTTCTCTTCTTCCTTCTTGCCAAACCAGTTACCAGGCCAGAGTTTGGACCAGAAATGCTTTTTCTTCTTCTTGGTTTTGGGTTTTTCCGCCTTGGATTCTATCACCAGGGGCGCCAGATCCTCTTCTTCCGGCGGATAATCCGGCCAGGGGTCTATGTCGGAATACTTATATTTGCTGGCCTTGACTTCCTGTTTTTGAGGAGCAGCAGAGGCGGTGGCCGAAGCGGTGCTGGCCGGTGGTGCAGGTGGCGGCCCCTGGGTCCTGAAGATCCTTTCCGGATGCATCTTGGAGACGTCTTTGGGCGCAACCGGTTGGGGGCTGGTCGGGACAGCCCGGGAAGTAGGCGCCGGCTGGAGTTTCGTAGAAGGCGGCGGGGTTTTTACCGCAGCCAAACGCTGGGGCGGCCTGCCTTCCATATAAGCCACCCCCTGTTCCGCAAACTGTACGAGCTTGGGGATGAGGTCGTCCAAAGTTTCGGTATAGGCGTAAAGGGCCAGGGGCGGTTTCTGGGTCTTTACCGGGATGAGTTTGGCATCAAGGCTTGTTTTTTGGCCAAAAGTGGTGAGACTGCCCAAAATTACGTAATCCGCTCCCAGTTTCTGGCCGATCTCCCGGGCCAGGGCTTCGTTTAACGGGCCCTGGTATTCCTTTAAGACCTTTTCTACTTCTACTTCGTCAATGACCACGATCTTGCCAGGCACATAAAGCCTGGTGCTCAGCATATCCTGGATTCCTTTCCGGACGTAGCTCAAATCTTCCCGTGCGTTTATTTCAAAGGGCAAAACCGCTACTTTTATCTCCTGGGCCCAAAGAGAAAGAGGAATAAAAAGAATTACCAAGAAGAGGAGGGAAAGGATAAATCTTTTCATGGATCACCGCCCCTATGAAACTATTTTTTAGGTAGGCTAACAACAGGGTTTTTTAACGTCAACCTATTTTAGCCGGAGCCAAAGGTTGCCGAAATCATCCAGGTTAACTATCCAGGAGGGTTCCACCCACACCGTGGCAAAATCACCTGCTATCAAAAGCGGGCCTGCAAGACTGGCCCCGGCCGGCAGATCCTCCCAGCGGTACACCGGGACGGCTCGCCTTTGCCCGTCGGCGAAAAAGACTTCCTGTTCCCCAAGAGGGGCAAGCTTATGGCCCCGGGCCTTGGGGAGCGTAATTCTTGCCGTTTCGGCGGAAAGGTTCAGCCTCAAGGCGGTAATCTCCAGCGGGGCCAGCGGCCGGCTATAACCGTAAAGACGCTGGTGAAGGGCGTGAAATTTCTCTTTGAAATCGTAAGTTAAAGGAAGCGTGAGCTCGTAGGACTG
>DROK01000105.1 GCA_011321895.1 Thermodesulfatator atlanticus | reverse complement strand
TTATCGACAAAAAGGGCAAAATCCAAAAGAAGTGGTACCAGTTAATCCTTGAGACCTATCCGCCTGAAGCAGCGGCCTTCTTTAAGCGCAACCGGGACCGATTTGAAAACCCGGTAGGGGCCCATATCGGGGAAGGGGTAGAGGGGATTCTCTCCCAGCTATTGGGGGAGACGGAAGAAGACCAACTCAAATTTTATATTGATCGGATTGTGCGGGTGCGTGCGGTGCAGGATTTTACCCCGGCTGAAGCGGTTCGCGTCTTTCCCCTCCTTAAGAAAGCCATCCGCGAAGTCATCAAAGATGAACTGGATGATCCGGCGCTTTTTAAAGAGTTTTTGGACCTAGAAGAAGAAATAGACGAGCTAACCCTTAAAGCATTTGACTTATATCACTCCTGTCGCGAAAGATTGTATCACATGAAAGTTGAGGAATGGAAAAGGCGGATGTATATGCTGCTACGCAAAGCAGGTCTTCTCTATGATGAAAGAGAAGGAAGTTTATCAGAGCAAACAAATATGATGGGCTAAGCGAGGTAATTATATGGGCGCCGTATTCGCATTAGTCACCGTATTGGCCTTTGTTATCGTGGTTTACGTTGGGGTAGGGATTGCTGGCCTCAGGGGTCTTTTTGGGATTGTGATCCCGTATGCGGCTTTTTTGGTCTTTTTGATCGGGATGGTTTACCGGATGATAGAGTGGGCCAAAATTCCGGTACCGTTCCGCATCGTGACCACCTGCGGCCAGCAGAAATCTTTTCGCTGGGTCAAGCGCAGCCGTTTGGAATCTCCCTACAACAATTTTGAAGTGGTCCTGCGCATGATCCTCGAAGTCTTTGCCTTCCGGAGCCTCTTTCGGAATTTGAAGGCGGAGATCAAGGGCCCCAATCTTATTTATGGTTCTTACAAATGGCTCTGGTTGGGGGCCATTGCGTTCCACTACGCCTTTTTCACCATCCTGCTCCGCCACTTTCGCTTCTTCTCCTATCCGGTCCCCGAACCTATCCAGATCCTGGATCAGATCGATAGTTTCTTCCACATCGGGCTGCCCCATCTCTATATGACAGACGTAGTTATCCTCGCGGCTTTGACCTTTCTTTTCCTGCGTCGACTGGCTGATCCCAAACTACGTTATATTTCTCTGGCTTCCGATTATCTTCCCCTCTTTATGATTTACGGCCTGGTTATTTCCGGTATCCTCATGCGTCATTTCTTCAAGGTAGACGTAACCCAGGTCAAAGAATTCACCATGGGCTTAGTTCATTTTAATCCCAAGGCCCCGCAGGTGGGAGTTATCTTCTACATCCACATCTTCTTTTTAAGCGCCCTTATGGCCTATTTCCCCTTCAGCAAACTGGTCCACATGCTCGGGGTTTTCTTCAGTCCTACCAGGAATTTGGCCAACAACAGCCGGGCCGTACGGCATCAGCCTGCGCCCTGGTGGAAGAAGCCCAAGTTTAAGACTTATTGTGAATGGCAGGAAGAGTTTAAGGAACAGTTGATCGAGTCTGGCCAACCCATAGACGAAGATTGTTACGAAAAGAAATAAACCTTAACGGAGAGGGTAGACATGGCTAAGCTTCCAAAACCGGATGAGCTAATTAAGAGTATAGATTGGACTCCCCCTGAGAAAGACTGGATGGATGATATTCCACCAGAGATCAAACCGGGGAGATATTGTTATCCAGCCAAGAAAAATATCGTAGAAGAGATCGGTTTTCCCAATCCCCGAGACTGGTCTCCCCTTGACGAAGACTGGAAATTGCCCTCTAACTTCCGGGAAATCATCATCGAGGGCATGAAGGACCGGCTGTCCAAGTATCGTTCCTTCAAGGTGTTCATGGATATCTGCGTGCGTTGTGGGGCCTGTGCGGATAAGTGCCATTATTTTCTCGGCTCAGGGGATCCCAAAAACATGCCGGTTTTGCGGGCGGAGTTGTTGCGTTCCATTTATAAAGGTGAGCTTACCTGGCAGGGCAAGCTTTTTGGTAAGTTGGCCGGGGCGCGCAAACTAAACGAGGACGTCATCAAAGAATGGTTTTATTACTACTATCAGTGTAGTGAATGCCGTCGCTGTTCTGTCTTTTGCCCTTACGGAATTGATACCTGTGAAGTGACCATGATGGGGCGTGAGCTCCTCCACCTGGTGGGTTGTAATATCAACTGGATTCTTGAGCCGGTGAGGAACTGTTTCAAGATCGGTAACCACATCGGTATCCCGCCCCATACCATCAAAGAGATTATCGAATACCTCCTTTGGGATATTGAAGAAGTGACCGGAGTCAAAATGGAGGTCCCCTTTAACAAGAAAGGGGCAGAGATCTTGTTCGTCACCCCCTCTGGGGACTATTTCGCCGAGCCCGGTATCTACACCATGATGGGCTACATCATCTTGTTTAATTACCTTGGTCTGGACTGGACCATGAGTACTTACGCCTCGGAGGGTGGTAACTTTGGTCTGTTCACCTCTCACGAGGCCATGGCCAAGATTAACGCCAAGATTTACCACGAGGCCGAGCGTCTCAAGGTGCGCTTTATCATCGGTGGTGAATGTGGCCACATGTGGCGGGTGAAACACCAGTACATGGACACCGCCACCGGGCCGGCGCCCAAAAACCTTGAAGTACCGCGCAGCCCCATCACGGGCACGGTCTTTGAGCACGCCAAGTCGACGAAGATGATCCACGTCTGCGAGTTTACCGCCGATCTCATCGCCCACGGAAAGCTTGAACTAGATCCCAGCCGGAATGATAAATACGTCGTCACCTTCCATGATTCCTGCAATCCTTCCCGCGGCATGGGCTTTTTTGAAGAACCCCGTTATATCCTGAAACACGTCTGCAATAACTTTTACGACATGCCGGAGAATACCATTCGGGAAAAGACCTTCTGTTGCGGCAGCGGCTCCGGTTTGAATACGGACGAATTTATGGAGATGCGGATGCGCGGAGGCTTTCCCAGGGCTAACGCGGTGCAATACGTGCGGGACAAGCACGGGGTAAACATGCTGGCCTGTATCTGCGCCATTGACCGGGCGGCCTTGCCCACCCTTATGAATTACTGGGCCCCTGAGGTTGGGGTCTGCGGGGTACACGAACTGGTGGCCAACGCCCTGGTACTCCCGCACGAAAAGACGGGTGAACGTCCGCGGACTCTGGATATGCGTCAACAACCCTTAAAGCCGGAGGAAGAAGAAAATGCATGATGCCGGCAAAGTGATTCCAGGAATAATAGCCTTTGTTCTCTTTGTTACGGTTCCTTTCTGGACCAATTTTGGTAAAGCGGCCCCCAAGCCGCAGCCTGAGCTGCCCAAGGAATACAAAAAGTGCGTGGAATCCAAGGAGTTTATGCGGCGCGAGCACATGAAGCTCCTGCGCAAGTGGCGTTTTGACGTGGTCCGTAACAATATGCGGGTCTACATCAATTCCGAAGGGCGGCTCATAAACATGAGCCTGCAGAATGAATGTATGCGTTGTCACACTTCCAAGAAAAAGTTTTGTGATGTGTGCCACGATTACGTGGCGGCACATCCCTATTGCTGGAATTGCCACATTCCCCCGGAGGAGAAGAAAGGATGGGCGACAAAAGAAGTAAAAAGCTTGACCGAAGAAGCTTCCTCAAAGCAGCCGGCTTCGCATCATTAGCCGGGCTTTGGGCCTCAACCACCGTTGGGGTCCTAAGTAAAGGGGAGGTCAAGGCCTATGCGGTAAAGCCTTCTGAGAAGGCGCTTACCGCGGGGCGCTGGGGCATGGTAATTGATACCAGGGTTTGTAAGAAACATGAGCCGTGTGAGGAATGTATTAAAGCGTGTCATCACGTGCATAACGTACCTTTGATCCCTAACAAAAAGCACGAGATCAAGTGGATCTGGAAAGAGGAGTTTGAGCACGCTTTTCCGGACACGGCGCACGAGTACCTGGACGAGTATCTGCACGAGCGGGAATTTATTGTGCTCTGTAACCATTGTGAGCATCCGCCTTGCGTGAGGGTCTGTCCTACCCAGGCCACGTTTAAACGGGAAGACGGGATCGTCATGATGGACATGCACCGGTGCATCGGTTGCCGGTTCTGTATGGCGGCCTGTCCTTATGGTTCCCGTAGCTTTAACTGGGAAGACCCCAGACCTTACATTAAAAACCCCAACCCGCGTTATCCTACCCGGATGAAGGGTGTGGTGGAGAAGTGCACTTTTTGTACGGAGCGGCTGGCCGAAGGTAAGCTTCCGGCCTGTGTGGAGGCCTGTAAACACGGGGCCATTATGGTGGGAGATTTAGCTGATCCCCACTCCGAAATTAATAAAGTTTTGCGGGAGCATTTTACGCTCAGGCGTAAAGTACATTTAGGAACTGGTCCTTCTGTTTTCTATATAATTTAGGGTGAGGTGTACCTATGTTAGAGAAGGCCTTAGTAGGGAGTAAAAAGTATTGGGCGCTGGTTTTCTTTTTAGCGGCGGTCTTTTTGGTCGGCTTTTTCTTCTTCCTTAAGCAGCTAAAGTATGGTTTGGGCATCACGGGGATGAGCCGTGATGTTTCCTGGGGTTTCTACGTGGCCCAGTTTACCTATCTGGTCGGAGTAGCGGCCTCTGCGGTGATGGTGGTCCTTCCTTATTACCTTCACAATTACAAGGATTACGGAAAACTTACCATCTTTGGGGAGTTTCTGGCCATCGGCGCCGTTACCATGTGCCTCCTTTTCATCGTGGTGGATATCGGTCAAACGCACCGGCTCTTCAACGTGCTATTGCACCCCACGCCTCACTCCATGCTCTTCTACGATATGATCGTCTTAAACGGTTATCTTCTGCTCAACCTTATCTGTGGCTGGACAGCCTTACACGCCGTTTATAAAGGCACCAAATATCCGGATTGGGTCAAACCTTTCATTTACCTGTCAATCCCCTGGGCCTTCAGCATTCATACGGTTACGGCCTTCTTGTACGCCGGTCTGCCTGGCCGCCATTTCTGGTTGACCGCGGTGATGGCTCCTCGTTTTCTGGCTTCGGCTTTTTGTTCCGGGCCGGCGTTGCTTTTGATCTTGATATACATTGTGAAGGCCTTCACTCGTTTCGATCCAGGAGAAAAGGCCATCCGGGCGCTGGCCAAGACCATAACTTACGCCCTGCTTGCCAACCTCTTCCTCTTTGGCTGTGAACTTTTCACCGCTTTTTATAGCGGTATCCCCAGTCACCAGATTTCACTCAAGTACCTGTTTGCCGGGCTCTACGGGCACATGAAGCTGGTGCCCTGGATGTGGGCCTCCTACGCCCTGATGCTTACGGCGGCCATTCTCTTGGTCATTCCTCAAACCCGTAACAACCTGGGCCTTCTTCCTTTCCTCTGCCTCTTGGTGGTGATCGGGACCTGGATCGACAAGGGTATGGGACTCATCGTAGGCGGTTTTGTCCCCAACCCTTTGGAGCACATCACGGAGTATATGCCCACTTTTCCTGAGGTTATGATTTCTATCGGTATCTACGCGGCGGGCTTCCTCATCATAACGGTCCTCTACAAAATGGCCATCTCGGTAATGGAGAGCAGAGGCCTTATTTAGTTGACAAAGCCGGGGGTCAACCCCCGGCTTTTTTGTTTTTATTTGCCGGGAATTTCGGTTAAATTTCCTCTCATGCACAAATTTACACTTCCCCGATTGGTTATCAGTGCACAAAAGGGTGGGGCCGGCAAGACCCTTTTCGCCCTCGGGCTGGTGGCGGCCTTAAAAAAGAAGGGTCATTGGGTGATCCCCTTTAAAAAGGGGCCAGATTACATCGACGCGGGCTGGCTTTCCCTGGCGGCCGGGCATCCCTGCTATAACCTGGACCCTTTTTTCATGTCTCAGGAAACCATCCTTTCTTCCTTCTTGGGGCATGCTTCCCCGGAGGGCATCTCAGTCATTGAGGGTAACCGTGGGCTTTTGGACGGGGTAGATAGCCAGGGGTCCTGCTCTACCGCCCAACTGGCCCGGGTACTCAAAGCCCCGGTTATTCTTGTTCTGGACAGTACCAAAGTTACCAGGAGTCTGGCCGCTTTTGTTAAAGGGTGCCAGGTCATCGAAAAAGATCTCTTTTTCGGCGGGGTTATCCTTAACCAGATCGTCCGGTTGAGGCACGAGAAGATCATCACCGAAAGTATCGAAAAGTATACGGATCTTAAAGTCCTGGGGATATTGCCACGGCTTAAGAACTTTTCTTTCCCGATGCGCCATTTGGGGCTTCTTCCCTGGCAGGAACACGGGGAAGGGGAGGAAGTGGTCGAAAAATTGGCCCGGGTGGTGGAGGAAAACGTAGACCTGGACGCCGTGGAAAGACTGGCTCATGAGGCCGTACCCCTCTCTGGCGCCCCCCTCAGGTGGCCTGCCGTGCAACCCGTGGTGAAAATAGGGGTCTTGCGGGATGAAGCCTTCCAGTTTTATTATCCCGAAAATTTGATGGCCCTTGAAAGTTTGGGGGCTGAGCTGGTCTATATAGACGCCCTGCGGGAAAGGACGCTGCCTTCTGGTTTACACGCCCTTTACATCGGGGGCGGGTTCCCGGAGACCCAGGGGGAGGCGCTGGCGGATAACCTTTCCTTACGCCAAGAACTGCGGGAGGCCTTGGAAGAAGGCCTGCCAGCCTATGCGGAATGCGGTGGGCTCATGTATTTGGGGCGGCGTATTTTTTGGCGTGGAAAAAGCTTCGATATGGTAGGGGTGTTGCCGATCGATTTTGCCGTGCATGAAAGGCCACAGGGGCACGGATACGTGCAGGCCACCGTTATCAAACCCAATCCCTTCTATCCGGTGGGTACGAAGCTCAAAGGGCACGAATTTCATTATTCTTGCCCTGTAAACGTAAAAGAAAACGCCATTTCCCTGGTTTTAAAGTTGGAAAAGGGCCATGGTTTTGCGCAAAAGTTAGACGGCGTGGTTTACAGAAATATATTTGGGGCCTATACTCACGTACACGTCTTGGGACAGCCCCTCTGGGCCAAGGCGTTGGTAGAGGCGGCGTTTAAAAGAAAAGAAGGGTTTAAAGAAGATCTGAGAGAGGTGGTTTGGCGGCCAGAAAGTTTAATGCTTGGTTATTGTCAAACTAAAATTTAACAAAGGAGGAGCGTATGTTTGAGATCACCATCGATTACGACAAGTGTCAGGCGGATCAGGAGTGTATTGAGGCTTGCCCGGCTCAGGTTTACGACGAGGGTGAAGACGGCAAACCCGTAATCGCCCGTCCGGAAGATTGCCTCGGGTGCGAAACCTGCGTCGAAGTCTGCCCCACTGGTGCTATCACGGTCACGGAAGTTTAAAGCCTATTTTTGACCACGCGGGGAGGGGGCCTCAGCCGAGGCTCCCTCTTTTGGTTTTAAGCGGGACAGTTCCTTCTCCACGATTTCTGCCTCTTCAAAGAATTCTTCATACCTTCCCTTGTCCAGAAGTTCCTTAAGGTAAAGGAGTCGTATTTCCCATTTTAATCTTTGCTCCGGGGCAATAGCGGCCTTGCGCCAGCGGGCCAGTACTTGTTCGAATTTACGGGCTCCGG
This sequence comes from Thermodesulfatator atlanticus, assembly GCA_011321895.1. Lineage (GTDB taxonomy): Bacteria > Desulfobacterota > Thermodesulfobacteria > Thermodesulfobacteriales > Thermodesulfatatoraceae > Thermodesulfatator > Thermodesulfatator atlanticus_A. The sequence continues at coordinate 4,376 of DROK01000105.1, read as the reverse complement.
CTGCCTTTAATTGTTTTTGCTTGGCTTTGGTCTTTTCTTGGGCCTGTTTAGCCAGCTTGAGGGCCTTCTCGAAATAGTAACGGGCGTGCGCGTTTTTCCCTTCTCCCAAGGCCTTTTGTCCCTTTTCAAAATATTTCTGGGCCTCATCCCAGAGCTCAGGGACGTAAAAGGGGGCCCCTTCCCAGTAGGCCTGCTCAAGTGCTTCATAGGCTTTGTCTTTGAGCGCAAGGGGTGGGGCGGCGGGTTTAAAGAACTTTCCCACGTAAGGCAGACGCGCCAGCCGCTCCTGCCATCCCGCAGGGAAAGACAAGGCGGTGGTAAAAACCAATAGATAAATGAGGACAAAGACCTTTAAAAAATGCCGCGCCTTTACTATAAAGGTAAGTTGTTTCATGGGGACGATTATAAGTGAAATTAAACTATAAGCCTACGGGGTGGTACCGGTGAAAAAGTTATTTTCGCTGCTTTTGGTGCTGTTGGTTTTGGGGTTGGTGGCGGGTCTTTCTTTCCTCTTCTTTTTTAAGTTGGAAGGTCAACCTCCGGTCCTTGAAAAAGTGGTTTTGAAAGAACCCCTGGGCAAAAAGGCCCAGGCCACGCTGGTCTTATTTGATAAACGCTCTGGCCTGCGGGAGGTAAAAATTTACCTCAAACAGGGCAAGCAGGAAAAGTTGCTCTTTGAACGCACCTATCCCGTGGATATCGTCTGGGGATCCAAGACCAAGGCCCAGGAACTGAAGGTCTCCTTTGAGCCTCTGAAACTGGGCTTTCGCAGCGGTAAGGCCCGGCTAATAATTGCCGCTAGAGATGCTTCCTGGCGTAACGGTCTTAAAGGCAACACCCTTATTTGGGAAAAAGAAGTCCTCCTTGACCTCGAATCACCAAGGATAGTGGTCCTTTCCCCGATCCATTACCTGGTTCCCGGCGGCAGCAATTTGGTAGTCTATAAGATCTCTGAACCGGTCAGGCGGCAGGGAGTAGTGATTAACGGGCGGTCCTTTACGGGCTACCAGCTAAAAGAACACCCGCATAAGTTTTTCTGTCTGGTGGCCCTCCCCATAGACCAGCAGGAGATTTCCCAGATGTACGTGGAAGCCGAAGACCTCGCGGGTAACGTTTCCCGCCTGCCCGTTGCCTATTACGTGCGTAAAAAACGCTACCGCCACGACGTGATAAACATCTCTGACGCCTTTCTGAAACGCAAAATGCCAGAATTTCTGGAAAGATATCCTGATATTCCCCGTGATGACCTCCTTAAGGCCTTTATTTACGTAAATACCGTTCTCAGGCAAAAAAATAACCGGGAAATCGCCCAAATAGCTCACCATTCGAAAATAACGGAGTTTTACGTAGATAAGCCCTTTTTGCGCCTTCCCAAGGCCGCTACCCGGGCCCTCTTCGGGGACCACCGCACTTACTATTACCACGGGCGCAAGATCGGTACCGCCGTTCACCTGGGTTTAGATTGGGCCTCCATCGCCCGGGCCCCGGTGCCGGCAGCAGCCACGGGGAAGGTAATCTTTGCCGATTATCTGGGGATTTACGGCAATACCATCATTATCGACCACGGCCTGGGGCTTTTTACCCTCTACGCTCATCTGGCCGGCTTTTCGGTCGCCCCGGGGGATCTGGTCAAGAGGGGTCAGCTTATTGCCTATACCGACACCACCGGTCTTGCCGGAGGGGACCATCTCCACTTTGCCGTCCTGGTCCAGGGCGTTTTTGTGGAACCCATCGAATGGTTAGACCCCCATTGGGTGAAGACCCGGATCCTGGATAAGTTTAAAACCCCTACTCCTTGATGATTTTCCGGCCCCGGGCCACCTGGTCTAGATGGTCCTTTTCCACCAGTTTTAGGCGACAGGGGAGGCCAAAGGTCTCTTCAAAGGCCCTTTCAAATTTTTCCGCCACCTGGTGGAGCCCGAGGATGCTCGGCTCAAAAAGTTTTTCGTTGATGGCCACCCAGAGTTCCAGTTCTTCAAGAAAGTTATGGCGGCGTACGTAAAGGAGATATTCTGGCACGTGGCCATAGGTCTCTTTGAGCAGGGTCTCGACGTAGGAGAGGGAGACCTTGATCCCGCGGATGGATACCCGCCCGTCGGCCTGCCCCAGAATCTGGGAGATGCGCGGGGTGGTGCGCCCACAAGGGCAGGGGCCTTCTAAAAACCGGCACAGGTCTCCGGTGCGAAAACGGATAAGGGGGTTGGCTTTCACCGCCAGGGTCGTTATGACCAGCTCCCCCACGGTCCCGGGAGCTACTTCCTGGCCGGTTTCAGGGTCGACGATTTCAGCCAGGAAATAGTCTGCCGCCAGATGATAGCCTTTCCTCTCTTCACATTCGTAGCCCATGCCAGGCCCTACGGCTTCGGTAACCCCGTAGCCCAACCTGGTGGTCACCCCGAAGGCCTGTTCCAATTTGAGTCTTTCGGCACTGGCGATACCTTCTCCTACCAGTAAAAGGATCCGGAGGCTTTCCGGCGGCCTGATCCCCTGGGTTTGCATAAAATGCAGCAGATATAAAGCGTAAGAGGGGGTAGTCACCAGGACCGTGGTGCGAAAGTCTTTCATGATGCGGATCCGGTTCGTCACGCTCTGGGGGTCGGGGGGAATGACCGAGGCCCCCACCTCCTCTGCCCCTTCCTTTAGTTCCTCGATCCAGACGGACATTCCCGGGTCCAGACAGATTTGGACGATGTCTTCGGAGCTCACCCCTGAAGTACGCATAAAACGGGCGGTAAGCCGCCTTATACTGGTGAGATCCCGCCTGGTGAAGCCCTTGACGATGGGAGTGCGCGGGCCGGGAAAGGTGTGGAGACGGACGATGTCTTTCAACGGTACGGCGAAGAGATCGTAGGGGTAGTTTTCCTCAAGGTGCTCCCGGGTGGTGAAAGGAAGTTTTTTGAGGGCGGAAAGGTCCGTGATGTCTTCCGGGCTGATCCCCTGCTCATCCATCAGCTTACGGTAAAAGGGGACCCGGTGGTAAACCCGGTTGATGGTGCTTTGGAGGAGTTCTAAATGCCATTGGCGCCAGCCTTCTTCTGAGAGGTATTCTACCTTTTGTTCCAGTTCCATAAGCACCTCTAATCCGTAAATTGGCGGTATTCCTTGCCCAAATAGGCCCGACGGACGTCTTCGTCGGCCAAGAGTTCTTCGGTCCTTCCCTGGAGAATGATGCGGCCAGTCTCCAGCACGTAGCCCCGGTGGGCCAGTGATAGGGCCTTACGGGCGTTCTGTTCCACCAAAAGGATGGTCAGGCCCTTTTGGTTAAGGGTGGCTATGGCCTCCATAATAACGTCTACCAGTTTGGGGGCTAAGCCCAGGGATGGTTCGTCAAGCATAAGGAGTTTGGGCCGGGCCATAAAGGCGCGGCCGATGGCCAGCATCTGTTGTTCCCCACCGGATAAGGTGCCCGCCAATTGACGCCGCCTTTCCTTGAGCCTGGGAAAGAGTTCGTAGACCCTTTCAAGATCCGCCAGGATCCTTTCTTTGGGTTCCTTTTTGAAACGCTGGTAGGCCCCAAGCTCGAGATTTTCTTCCACCGTCAAGGGATAAAAGATCTGGCGCCCTTCAGGGACCAGGCTGAGCCCTTTGCCCACCACGTCCGGGGTATCGAGGTGATGGATGGGTTCCCCTTCAAAGAGGATTTCTCCGCTGCGGGGTTTTACCACCCCCATCACGGAAAACATGAGGGTTGATTTCCCCGCCCCGTTGGCCCCTATAAGACAGACGATCTCCCCCTGGCCTACGTGTAAAGAGACGTTTTTTAAGGCCCAGACCGGTCCGTAATAGGTGTTAAGGTTTCTCACCGTGAGCATTATTCTTCTCCACCCAGGTAGACCGCTATGACCTTAGGGTCGCGCTGGATCTTTTCCGGTGGGCCCTGGGCGATCTTCTCCCCCTGGTCGAGCACGATCACCTCGTCTGCCAATTCCATGGTAAGGTTTATGTCGTGTTCCACCAAAAGGATACTTAGCCCCTGCTCTTTAAGTTCCTTGATCAGCTTGGCCAAAAGGGCCTTTTCTGAGGCGTCAAGCCCCGAGGCCGCCTCGTCCAGGAGGAGTAGCTTGGGTTCGGTGGCCAGCGCACGCACGATCTCTAGGTAACGCTGGAGTCCAAAGGGCAGGGTGGCTGCCGGCACAAAGGCCTGTTCTTCAAGCCCAAGGAGCCTTAGAAAAGAAAGCGCCCTTTGCAAGGCCTCCTTCTCTTTACGGAAAAAGGAGGGCCAGCGCAGCACGCTCTCCCACCAGGATACCCGGAAACGACTATTGATGGCCAACAGTACGTTTTCTACCACGGAGAGGTGGCCGAAGATCTCAAGGTTTTGAAAGGTGCGAGAGATACCCAGCCGGGCGATTTTGTAAGGCGGGAGCTTGTCTATC
>DROK01000104.1 GCA_011321895.1 Thermodesulfatator atlanticus | reverse complement strand
GTTCCTAATTTTTCGCGTAGGTATTCGAAATTCGCCTTAATTTTCCCCAAATACCTGTTTGTTCATGAAGAATTCTCTGAACAAAAATAGGGATCCGTTCCCAATTTTTGAAAGCCGATTTTTGATGGTAAAAGCCCGGAAAAAACTCAATTTTAGGGTGGGTGATAAGGTCTTTGAGGAAAAATAGGGATCCGTTCCTAATTTTCTAAGGCGGTGAAGATTCTTTTACCGGTGGCGGTCTTTATTTCGGCCTGGGAGACAGGGTGGCCGGCTTCTTTACGGGTCAAGAGTATCGCGTCGTTTAATACCCGGGCTTCCAAAGAATCTTCGCCTTCCAAAACTTCGATGACCGCTTCCCGCATATCAGAAGGGACGTTTATCTTCTGCAGGAAGGGGGATACTTCCCGGGGTTCGAGTTCGCAAAGCAAAGAGGCCGCCAGGACCAGGGGGAGTTTAGCCCCTTCTTCAAGGGCGATCTGTTCCGCGTATTTGAGCCGGGTCTTCAGGGTTTTGATGATGTCTTCGCGTTCTTTAAAAAGGGCGATTATCTCCGCTTCGATACGGTCCTTGAAGACGGCCTGCTGTTTTTCCCTGAGTTCGGGAGGCAGCGCCCCCAGGCACTGCTCCGCGTACGGACAATAGGCGGCGCAGCCGAAGTCAAGGCGGGGGTTGGGAAGCCTCCGGCCACAGCCCGGGCAGGGACGGGAGGTGTCGTCCTTGAAGAATTCGACGGTTTCGCCGCAGTGCGGGCACTTCACCTCGAAGATGGCGTCTTCTTTCCAATAACGGGTATCCTGTCCGGGACATTTCATTTTTTAAGCTCCTCAAAGGCCTTTTCCCAGCCCAGGCGTTCAAAAAGCGCCCCGAGCCGTTCGCCTTGCTGGTTATGCTTTTGGTAAAAAGATACCACCTTTTTTAACAAGGCTAAAACTTCCTCTTCCGAGGCCAGCGGTAATATTTCTTGGGCCAGGCGAGGGTGGCGCCCCAGCTTGCCACCCAGGAGCACCCGGTAGCCCCTTTTAAGCTCTAAAAGGGCCCCTTCCGGGCAGACCTTAATACACGCCCCGCAACCTACGCATTTATCTTCGTTCAGGACCGGCCCGCTTTCAGAAAGGACAAGGGCCCTTTCTTCGCATACCTTTTCGCACTCCCCGCAAAAGACACATTTTTCTGGCTCAAGGCCGAGCTTGATCCGCCCGATGAGGGCCACGTCCTTGATCTGGACCTGGGAGCAGGCGTTGGGGCACTCCGAGAGCGCTACCCGAAACTGATGGTGGTGTTTTAGGGGGCCTTTTACTTTTTGCCGCAAAAATTCCGTAAGCCCGGCTTCTTTCAAAAGTTCTTCGATCTTGGCCAGCATCTCAAGGGAAGAGGTCACGGCGTTAGGGCAACCGGTGGCCCCGAAACACCCTTCCACGCTAAAACCCTCCTCGACCTGGGCCTCTTTTTCCCGCAAGGCCTTTTTGGCCAGGAGGAGTTCTTCTTTGGTGACCACGTTTTTGCCCCGCTCTCTTACGAAGGCCTCCACCCGCTTTTTGACCCTTCCCCGCACAAAGAAAGGGATCCTTTTCAGGAGGGTTTCTGCTTCCTTTTCCCAGCGCATAACTACCAGTTCTCCTCGTTGACGATTTCTCCCGCTGGCGAGACGACTATTACTTTAAAAGGGATCTTTTGGTCCGCGGCCTCAAGGGCCTTTTTTACGAGCACGGGTAGACCCCGGCAGCAGGGCACTTCCATGATGGCCACGGTTAAGGCTTTTACGGGGTTGGCGGCAAAAATTTCCTTAAACTTCAGGAAATAGGCCTCCGGGTCATCAAACTTGGGACAGCCGATAAGGAGGTTTTGCCCGACCAGGAGTTTCTGGTGAAAATCCGGATAGGAAAAACCCACACAGTCGGCGGCGATCAGGAGGGGGCGTTCTTTAAGAAAAGGGGCCTGTGGGGGCACCAGCCTTATCTGGATGGGCCAGTGAGAAAGGGCCCCCTTGTGCTTAGAGGGGCCGAAAAACCTGGCCTGGGTGCCGGGGCAGGCCTTGGC
>DROK01000103.1 GCA_011321895.1 Thermodesulfatator atlanticus | reverse complement strand
TGTGACAGGCCCCGCATTTTTGCGGCTTCTTGAAGTCATGGTACTTAAAAGAACCCATCTCTGCGGCCAGAGCCGGGACCGCTAAAAAGCAAAACGCAACCCAAAACAAAAGTATCTTTCTCATCGCCTACCTCCTTTGGCTTAGTCTACGGGATTGAAAGCCGATTTTGGGGCCCCGCACACGGGGCAAGTCCAATCTTCAGGAAGGTCTTCAAAAGGGGTCCCGCCCGCAATGCCGCGCTCAGGATCCCCCTCCGCGGGGTCATAAACGTATCCACAAACCGAACACTGATATTTTTGCATCTTGGCTCTCCTTTAAGTTTTTCAGTATGGATTAAAAAAGTGAGAAAGGGGCCAAGGCCCCTTTTCGCTTTAATTGTCAAGGTTTTCCGGCTTCCAGACCTCCCACACCTTACCCGCCAGATCAGGCGCGGGCTTAAGCGTGGGTTTGCCCGGCCGCCATTCCGCCGGACAGGCTTCACCTTCGTGTTCGCGCACGTATTGGAAGGCGTCTATCTGACGTAGTAGTTCGTTGATGTTACGGCCTACCGGGGCGTTTAACATCTCAATGGACTGGATAATACCGTCAGGATCAATGATAAAACGGCCACGCAGGTTAAGGCCCAGCTTTTCGTCATAAACACTGTAGAGCTGGCCAATCTTCCCGGCTACGTCCCAGAGGAGCGGAAACGGAACCCCACCCGGAACCAGCTTGGAAAGCTCGGTCTCCTGCCAGACTTTGTGGGTGAAAACCGTATCGGTGCTAATCGCCAGGACTTCAACCCCGCGCTTCTTAAACTCTTCATAGCGCGCCGCAACTGCGGCCAATTCGGTGGGTCACACAAAAGTAAAATCCGCGGGATAGAAGAAGATAACCACCCATTTTCCCTTGTAATCCGACAGCTTTACCGTCTTTATTTCCCCATTTACGTAGGCCTGCGCTTCAAAATCAGGCGCCGCGATACCAGGACGTACACACATAACCTTCCCTCCTTCTCGTTTTTGCTATTTAGTTAGAAAGATTTCAATCTTTTGTCAACTCTATTTTAGAAAAAATTTTATCGAAAGACCCCTTTTCCCCCTCTTTTCCAGAAAGTAAGTACGGAAACGAATTAGGCAAGGTTTTATTTAACGGTTACCCAGGAGCACCAGGTATTGCCCCGGGCGGGGACGGGGGCGATGGTCGGCGGTATAGACCAGGATTTGTTTTCGGTTCTCGGCAATCAGGAAGAGGGGGATCAACTGGCCGTTAAAAAGGCGGTAGGCCCTTTCGTAGTCAAAGTATTTGGAAAGTTTAAGTTTCCGCACCCGGTAACCCCGCCGGTAAAGACCTTCCAGGTACTGGTAATCGATCTCTTCACCGAAGAGGAGGCGGCCCTTTACCTGGGGTGCGGCCCGCAGACAACCGGAGATCTCTTTGGACGGGGCCAGTTGATACACTTCCTTGCGCCCAAAGATTTCCATAAAATGGACCACCGCCAGGGTGTTAACCTCATCGTTTCCGGTTACCGCAAAAAGTTTCCCCAGCCCTTCGAACTCCACCTCCTCCAGGACACAATCTGAAAAGATGCTGGCGTAAAAACTGGGCAGTCCTTCCTTTTCCGCCGCTTTCACGTGGAACCAGTTAGTGTCCACCATAAGCACTTCTATACCTTCTTCGTGAATGGCGTGGGCCATCTCCCGGGCCCAGTCATGGGCCCCCACAAAAAGCACCCCGTTGGGTTCCTGCTGGCAGACTTTCAGAAAACAGGCCCAGGGCCTGGCCAGAAGGCCGTTTATAAGGACGGTACCCATGATCACCAGAAAGGTGATGGTGACCAGTTTATGCGCCAGGGGGAAGCCGTAATCTTTCAGGTGAAGGGCAAAAAGGGAAGAGACCGCCGCAGCCACGATCCCGCGCGGGGAGATCCCACCCAGGAAAAGGCGTTCTCTCAAACTGAGGCCAGACCTCATCGTGGAAAAGAAAACAGCCACCGGCCGCACCACGAAGATTATGGCCCCGAGAAAAAGCGGCTCGCGCCAGCTGAAGGCCAAAAAATCCTTCAAATCCAGCCTGGCGGTCAAAAGGATGAAAAGGTTGGCCAGAAGGGGTATAGCCAGGTTTTCCTTAAAGGCGGCCACGTGTTTGATGGAGACGATCTTCTGGTTGGCCAAAAGGGCCCCCATTACCGTAACGGTCAAGAGGCCTGTTTCAGGCTGAAAATAGGAAGACAAGGCGAAGCCAAGCATCAAAAACATCAAAAAGAAGGCAATTTCCAGGTATTCCGGCACAAAATAACGCCTCATGATGACAATCAGCATTTGGGCCAGGAGGTAGCCGAACCCCACCCCGATGAGGATGGTCTTTACGAAAGCCCAGAGCAAAAACCACCCCTTCTCCTGCTGGGTAATGGCCTCAAAGACCAGGACCGCACAGATAGCGCCGATGGGGTCGATCAGGATACTTTCCCAGCGCAGGATGGGGCCTATCGGTTTGCGGGGACGAACGTGGTTTAACAGGGGACCAATCACCGTGGGGCCGGAAACAATCAAAATGGCCCCCAGGAGCAGGGCCAGAGGCCAGGGGAAGTTCAGCAGATAGTGGGCCAGGAGGGTGGTCAAGGCCCAGGTTACCAGGGCCCCGACGGAGATCAGGTTGATGACCACCGAGGCCTTGGTCTTTACTTCTTCAAAACGGAGGTTGAGGCTCCCTTCAAACAGGATGACGGCGATGGAGGCTGAAACAAGAGGGGCCAGAAAATCGCCCAGGAGCTGGTCCGGATCGAGAAAACCGGTAACAGGGCCCAGCAAGAGCCCGGCGAGCAACAAAAAGATGATGGAGGGGAGACGGAAAAGCCACGCCAGCCATTGGGCCAAAATCCCAACCGCGATTACTAAGGCCAGGTTTAAAAGGACCGCCTTTTCCATTTAACGCCTGAGGGTGGCCTTCAAGCGC
>DROK01000102.1 GCA_011321895.1 Thermodesulfatator atlanticus | reverse complement strand
GGGTTATCCCGAGGCTCCTGGCCCCGTCTTTTAATCTCAGCTTAATTTCGTCTTTTCCCGGGATGAAACTGTCTTCGATGTCATGTACTCCGGGGAAGCGGCGCAGCTCCCGTTTCAGCTCTTCTACCGCGGCCAGCAGTCTGGTTTCGTCTTTAAGGGAGAGGGCCACCTCGATGGGTTTACCAAGTCCAAAAAGCTCACTCTGAAAGAGAATCCCCTCCGCCCCGGGGATGTCTCCTACCGCCTTACGCCACTTACGGACGATTTCTTTGGTGCTGATACCCGGCCGCCTTTCTCCAGGAACCAGCTCGATGGTTACCTGAGCCAGGTGGGAGCCCAGGCTTGGACTGCCGGCCTTGGGCCCGTGGCGCGCCTGGTGTACCCCGAGCATGATCATGGAGTATTCCAGCAGGGGCTGGTGGTATTTTCGTTCGTACTCCCTTACTACCTGAAGCCCCTTTTCTTCGATGGTACGTGCCAGGGCCAAGGTCTGGGCGGTGGGGGTACCAGCCGGCATGGTGAGGTAACAATTGATATCGTCGCTTTCCACCCGGGGGAAAAAGGTGAACTTGATGCGTCCTCCAAGCCATAGGGAAAGGGTAAATAACAAGATCACTACGGCTGCAGCCAGGGTGGCGTAACGCCAGGACAACAGGGTGGTGAGGGTGCGCTGGTAAGGCCCGGCGACTAGGCGTTTGATCCCGCGAGCGACGAAACTTGCCCCCTCGGGTTTTATCTGTCCTTTGGTGGAGGCCAGGTGGGCAGGTAGCACGAAAAGGGCCTCGATCAGGGACCCTAAAAGCACCAGGATTACCACGATGGGGATGACGCGGATAAATTTGCCAAGCACCCCTTTGCCGTAAAGCAGGGGCCAGAAGGCCGCCACCGTAGTCAGTACGGAAAAGACTACCGGTTTATAGACCTCAAGGGTCCCCCTGATGGCGGCTTTAAGGGGAGGTTCCCCTTCTTCTCTCAGCCGGAAGACGTTTTCCCCGATGACGATGGCGTCGTCCACCACGATACCCAGGACCAGGATGAAGGCAAAAAGGGAGACCATGTTAATGGAGACGTCAAAGTGAGGTAGCAGAAAAAGGGCGGTGGCAAAGGAGATCGGGATACCCAGCATGATCCAGAAAGAGAGTTTGGGGTTCAAGAAAAAGCCCAGCAGGATAAGGACCAGGAGCATCCCTAACCCCATGTTTTTTAAGAGCAGGAAGAGTCTCGCCTTGAGGATCTGAGAGTTGTCTTCAAAGACCACCAGCTTGAGTCCTTCGGGCAGTTGGGCCTTGAGGGCAGGCAGATACCTTTTTACCGCTTTGGAAATGGTAAGCACGTTTTGGTTCCCCAGCCGGAAGACCTCGATAACCGCCGCTCGTTTGCCGTTGAAGAAGGCGAAGAGGTCTACAATGTCGCGAAACTCGTCTTTTACGACGGCGATTTCCCGTAATTTGATCTCCTGGCCGCTGGGGGAGGCAATAATAGGGATTTCAGCGTATTCGTATCCGTAATACCGTTTGCCCTGGACCCTCAAGAGGATTTCCCGGGAAGGGGAGAGGATACGGCCAGAAGGCAAATCAAGACTTTCCTGGTTTATAAGACGGGCAATATCAAAGAGGCTCAGTCCATATTTGCGCAGGGTCTCTTCGGAAACTTCAACGTGGATCTCAGCAGGCCTTAAGGCAAAATAGGCCACCTCGGTGACTTCCGGAAGGGAAAGGAGCTCTTCCTTCAGACGTTCGGCCCAGTATTTCAGGGTGGCCTCTGAGACGTCTCCGTAAAGGGCAATATTGATGACCGGGTAACGGCGGGCCACCCGGCGCACGATGGGTCTTTCCGCCTCTTCGGGGAGGGTGGTGAGGCCGTCTACTTCGACTTTGATATCGTCGTAGAGCTGGTTCACGTCCCAGCCCTTCATCACTTCCACGTTAATAACCCCCAGCCCTTCCTGGGCCAGGGAATAAATACGTTCTATGCCCGGCAGGCCGGCGATCCGCTCTTCTATGGGACGGATCACGGAATCTTCCACCTCATCCGGGGAGGCCCCCCGGTATTCCACCCGCACCTCCACCTGGTCCAAGGTTACTTCGGGAAAGATTTCCACCTTGAGGTGGAAGGCCGTAATCAGGCCAGCGGCCAGGAGGAAAAACATGAGCAGGTTGGCGGCTACGTGGTTTTCGGCAAACCAGGCGATAAGACCCTTCATGGTTTAAGGCGTACCTTCATTCCCGGCACGGCGCCGGCCACGCGAGTGACCAGGACCTGGGTCCCGGGCGCCAGACCCCGGATCACGGCCCTGGTTTTATCAAGGTAGATGGGGTCAACTTCTTGCTTAAAAAGTCTTCCCTCTTTGACGATCCATACCACCCAGTTTCCTTTTTCCAGGTGGATTACTTCCCGGGGCAAGACAAAGACCCTTTTTAATTCCTGGCCCAGCATTTCCACCCGCACAAAAAAGCCAGGCAGGAGGGGTGGCTTACGGGCAAAGGGTCTTTTGACCCTGACAAAGACGTCCAGGAGACGGGTCTTCTCGTCGGCCTGGGCAGCGGCCCGGACGATCCGGCCGGAAAAGACGTGTTCTTTGGCCAGGCGGAGGTATACCCGGGCCGGGGAGCCCGGACCTTTGGTATTGAAGCCCGGGATAAGGAGCCAGGGAAGGTACTGGGTCTCCAAAGAGACTTTTATCTCAACGGCTTCGGTCTGGTAAACCTTGGCCAGAGTCATCCCCGGAGAGACGTATTGATCAAGCTCAACCTGGGTCTCTACCACCATCCCGGAAAAGGGGGCCTTAATCGTAGTCCGCTCAAGGTCCCGCCGGGCCTTGGCTACCTTGGCCCTGGCGGCTTCCAGACGCGCTTTGGCTGCTTGGAGTTCGGGTACTTTGGCCACCAGGGGCGGGACCGGGGCCTTAAGCTTCAATATCTTTTGCCATTCTGTTTTGGCGGCGGAGGCCTCTGCCTCAAGTTCCGCAACTGTCTTTTGGGCTTCTGCCAGTTCGGCCTCTGCCAAGACCAGGGCGGTCTGGTAATCCCTGGGGTCAATGCGGGCCAGGACCTCTCCTGCCCGGAAAAAACCTCCGGCCACGAGTTTGGGCGAAAGGTAGATTAATTTTCCCGAGACCTCCGGGATGATTTGCCCGGTACGGAGAGGGTAGACGGTACCAAAGCCTTCGATCCGGATGCGGTAGTTCTGGGGAGAGACCTTTATTACCTTTACCAAAGGGATGCGAGGCTTGGGTTTGCGGCGGGGAAGTTCGGGTTTGGTACGTAAAAGGTAGTATGAGAGCCCGCTTCCTATAATCAGGATGAGGATCACCAAGAGGCCTTGAAATAGGGGTTTCTTTCTCATTTTTTCGGTATCGGCCAGCTTCCGCCCAGGGCCCGGTAAAGGGACACCCTGTTTAAAAGAAGGGTCTTCCTCGCCTCCAGCGTCTTTCTTTTTCGTTCGAGACAGAAGTGTTTGGCTTTTAGATAATCGAGTACGGAGGCGGCGCCAAGACGGTAGCGCAATTCCTTCAGCTCTTTCTCCCGACAGGCGGCTTCTTCTTCGGCTTGGGCCAGGGCCAATTCTGCTCTCAAGTGGCCTTCGTAAAGCAGGGCGTTTTCCACCTCAAAGAAGGCCTGAAGTACGGTGCGGGCATACGCCACTTCTTGGGCTTTAAAACGGGCCTTGGCGGCCCGGGCGGCGGCCTTTCGTTTCCCCGCGTCAAAGATGGGCTGGGTTACGCCGAAGGCGAGCTCCCAGAAACGGTTACGCTTGCGCAGGAGGGTGTTTAAGGCGTTTGAGATGCGTCCTTTGGAGGCGGTCAGACTAAGGGAAGGGAAACGTGCCGCCTGTTGGGCTGCCGCTTCCTGCGCCGCGGCCAGAAGCTTGGCGCGGGCTGCCCGGATATCCGGTCTTCGCAGCAACAATTCCGAAGGAAGCCCCGGCGGGGGAGGGGGGAGATCAAGAGAACACACCCCGAAGGAAAAGGACTCCTTCCCGGGATAGGAAGCGGTCAGGAGGGCGATTTGCTGGTACCTGGTCTTGATTTCCCGGGAGAGTCTCGAAAGGTCGGTCTTTAAGGTGGCCAGAAGGCGCTTTTCTTCTTCAAGGATGCTGGCTTCTACCAGCCCCTTTTGATACCGGGTGGAAAGGGACCGGACGTAGCTTTCCTGGACACGGACTTCTTTTTGGGCCACCTTCAGCTCACAGCTCAGAAAGGCCCCTTCCAAGTATTTGCTTACCAGTTCGGCGATCAGGCTCTGGGCCAAGGCCTGACGGTTTTCTTCTTCGGCGAGCAAGCGCAGGCGGCTGGCCTTGGTGGCCCGGGCCAGCTTGCGCCACAGGTCTACTTCATATTTGGCTGCTAAAGATCCGGTGAGCCTTCCGGTAATAAACCCTCCTCCTCGAAAATAGGGGGCAAGGACCACGGTGCGCTGTTTATCTCCCTGGAAGGAAAAATCGAGGGCAGGGAATTCCGCCGCCCGCGTTTCTTTAAAAAGGAAAACCAGTTCTTCGATCCGGGCACTTTGTTCTCTAAGATCGAAATTTTGAGAAAGGAGTTTTTCTACCAGCTGGTTGAGGGTTGGGTCGCCAAAAGCCTCCCACCAGGGACCGGCGTTTTTTTTAAAATCGCTAAAGGAGAGGGCCTGATATTTTTCGGGAACAGGGGGAAGAGGGGGGTGTGGGGCTGGTGGTTTGGGCCCACACCCCCAGAGTATGCCCAGAATAAGTGCGGTGACCAGTCTTTTTAACATCAATTTTCCGTACGGAAATTCGCTCCATTATAATCCTTCACGCTAGAGAAAAGTAAAGGGGTAAGTCTCAGCCTAGCACCCTTCAATCATCCTTTTCCGCTTGGGTTTGACGTGACAATCTCTACATTTGACGGGGACTTTTTTGCCTTCAGCCTTCAAGGCCTTGTGACAGGAGAGGCAATTTTTGTGAAAGAGTTTTTTGTACTGACTCCGCTTTAAATCACCGTGACAGGTCTTGCACTGGAAGGCGACTTTCCCCTGGGCCGCCAGTTCCTTTACCTTTTCCACCGTCATGGGTTCGGGCACCATTTTGCCTTCCACGTTATTCTTTTTTACGTGGTGACACGTGCCGCAACTATAGCCGGCGTCCAGAAAGTGTTTACCGTGGGGGAAGGTCACCCGGCCCATTTTTACCTGATACTCCTTAACCAAGGGGACTTTGAGCTCACTAAGCTCTTTGGTGTTTTCCGCCAGGGACCAGCCCACCCAGCCAAAAAAGGAAAGTACCAAAAACAAAACCCCAAACCTCTTCATACCCTACCTCCTTGTTTTTTTATGAATTTTTAACGCAAAACGTGTGCCACGTTTGGAAAGTACCCGTCTTTCAAAGGAAAGGGCGGAAAAAGCGCCAAATAAGTGACAACGGCCAACCAGGAGGCCCCCGTTTACCTTAGGTGGAGAGACAAAATGGGAGATCTTTCGACAAAATTTACGAAGGGCTGGCGGAGGGGGTGGGATTCGAACCCACGGTGCCCCTTTTGGGGGCACACTCGCTTAGCAGGCGAGCACCTTCGGCCACTCGGTCACCCCTCCTCGGGGTAATTTAAAGCTAACCAAGAATTTGGGCTTTGACAAGCGGAGGGGGAGGGATTCGAACCCCCGGAGGGCACTGGGCCCTCAGCGGCTTTCAAGGCCGCCCCCTTCGACCGCTCGGGCACCCCTCCTTGTCGACCTTCGCATAAACTATTAAACAGAAAATAAAAAAAGACAAGGAGGCGGTTATGACCGCAGAAGAACTTTACGAAGAGGGGGCCTTTCTCCTCTTTAAGCAACAATTTGACAAGGCTCTGGAATATCTTGATAAGGCCCTTGAAATTCAACCGGATATGGTCAAAGCCCTCCACGCCAGGGCGGCCATTTACCTCCGTTTTGAGCGGTTTGACGAAGCAGAAAGGGATTTGATCAAGGCCCTGGAGAAAGAGCCCAAAAACCCAAGACTTTATTTCCGGTTGGGCCAGGTTTATTACCGCAAAAAAGACCTGGAGAAGGCCCTGGAATGTTTTAATAAGGCTATTGACCTGGAACCCCTTTACGCGGCGGCTTTTATGGCCCGCAGTCAGGTTTACCGTGACATGGGAGAGGAGGAACTTGCGGACTTGGACCTGGATAAGGCGGTTTCAGTCCAACGAGCCACGGCCCAGGCCAAAAAGATCATCGATTTTTGAGTCTCAACGGTTCGTTGCGTCTTAAAGGGGCTTATGTTAAATAATTTAGCGCGCCGAGGTGGCGGAACTGGCAGACGCGGTGGACTCAAAATCCACTGGGGTTTACCCCCGTGCGGGTTCGACTCCCGCCCTCGGCACCAAGAATACCAATTCCCCTTTTAGCACGTCAGCTAAAAACGATTCCATAATTGCAGGGCTGACGAACTATATCCGATTCTTTCTCGTAGATTGCGTTTCTGATTTTTTAACGTTGTCTTTGTTCGCAGCCAAAGCTATCTTAAAGT
>DROK01000101.1 GCA_011321895.1 Thermodesulfatator atlanticus | reverse complement strand
GGGGCTCAAAGCCGCCCGTATCCTTGACCACTGGCCGAACCTGGTGGGCGAGGCGGTGGCCCGGGCCGCCAGACCCAGAGGGATAGCCCGGGGGGGGCTCATCGTCGAAGTACAGGACCATATCTGGTTACAACGCCTGCGTTTTGAGGAACAAAAAATCCTTTCCCGCCTTAACGAAGCAGCCGGAGAAACGCTCTTTGAAGGGATAAAGTTTGTCTTGCAAAGAGGGGCTTTAAGGCCCACGCGGCCGAAAAAAACAAAAAGGGTCTTTTCAGACCAGCTGGTAAGACGCTTTCGTGAGGAAATTTCCGTCATAGAAGACGCCGAGTTAAGAGAAGCCTTTTTGCGTTTAAGGCTTACTTTGGCCCAAAAAAGGACCCGTCAAAGATAGCCTGGACTTCTTGGGTATAAGGCCCTCCCGGAGCTTGATAAACAAAAAGCGGGGCCTCGACCCGGAGTTCCTTTCCCCCTTCTTTGACGGCTTCAAGCAAAAAGAGCCGGGCCTGATCGCCGGGATAAGAATGGACAAGACGCAATCTCTTTGGGGCCAAGCGTTTCTCTTCCAAACCCACCAAGGCTTCAGCGAGTCTTTCGGCCTTGCAGATAAGGTAAAAGCGGCCCCTGTTTTTGAGGAGAAAATGGGCTGCGGTGATAAAATCCTCCAAAGTGGCCAAAATTTCGTGTTTGGCCAGGCGTTCTTCTTTACAAGGGCTCAGCCGGCCCCTCCCCTTCTGGTAGTAAGGGGGGTTGGCGTAAACCACTTCGAAAAGCCCGGGTTTTAAAGGAAGGCGGCGAATATCGGCCCAGAGGGCCAAAACGCGGTGCTCCAAGGCGTTTAACCGGATATTCTGGGCCAGCAAGGAAACCAGCCCGGGCTGGATCTCAAGCCCCCAAAAGAGGTTGTGCGGATGGACGGCGGCCAGAATAAGGGTCACGATCCCCACGCCGGCCCCGAGTTCTACCGCTTTTTCCTCTTTTCTAAGGGTGACGAAGCTGGCCAGCAAAAAGGCATCAAGGGCGTAACGGTAACCTTCCCTGGGCTGTCTGACCCGGAGCCTCCCGTTCAGAACGCGTTCTTCAGTCCAATTCAACCCTTACTTCCCCGTCAGCTCCCAAGCGTTTCGCCGCCGAATCTTCTACCAGGGCTATTTCGAGAAAATCTTCACTTCCGAAAAGGGCAACCACTTCCCCCTTACGGGCCACACCGTAAGTCGACACCAGGGGTATCTCCAGGTCTTTGTACCGGATACGCTTGACACGGTGGCCAGCAAGCTGGCGGCGGGAAATATTGGTAATAAGGTTGCCGAACCGGTCAACGTGGATGACCTGACCCAGCACAAAAGGGCCTTTTCTCCTAACTTCCGGCCAGGGCAAAAGGACCAACTCATTGATGACCGGGCCTACTTCTTCAAAAGGCCTTCCACAGGCCAGGTGGGCCGCGGTAGGGGCAAAAATATCACGCCCGTGAAAGGTATTGCTTATTTGAGGGCGAAAGTAGCCGGGATTGGTTAAGGCGCGAATGACAAAATCGCTTTCCTGCTTGACCACCCAGGTGAAAAGACCGTTGTCCGGTCCCACAAAATAATACGGCCCGGCCCGCAAAACCACGCCTTTTCTGCTGGTCCCTACCCCCGGGTCCACCACCGCCAAAAAGATGGTCTCTTCGGGAAAATACCGGTAGGAGACCCCCAGAATATAAGCCCCTTCTTTCACGTCCTGAGGGGGGATTTCGTGGGTAAGATCGATAAAACGCAACCGGGGGCAGAGGGAAAGCATGACCCCCTTCATCACCGCTACGTAATGGTCTCTTAAACCAAAATCTGTAAGAAGAACCACCAGGCGCTCGGCCATATCTTTATTAACGAAAATTTTTCCTCCCCCGTCAATAACCCGGACTCGTGTCCATCAATAATTTCCGGCCCGGGGGATCCGTTCCCATTTTTTAGTACACTTCTAAAAAATCACCCTACTTTTTGCAAAAATAAAAGGTTTTCCTCAAAATTTGCGGCCACCAAAAATTGGGATCCGTTCCCAATTTTCGATGTCCC
>DROK01000100.1 GCA_011321895.1 Thermodesulfatator atlanticus | reverse complement strand
GACCACCATTCCAGGGATGGTCTTTCCTCCTCCCAGAGGGGAAAACCTCCTAACACCCGGCGAATCTTTTCCTGTACAAGCTTTTTTTCTTCTATGTTTGGGGTCTCAGAGGAAGGGAGGGATACTTGCCCCAATCTTTGGGGTTGGGGTGCCAGGTCAAGAAAAGTTTCAGTAACGTCTATTTGGTCGGTAACTAAAATATTGGTAGGCCATTGGACGGTTAAAAGGAGTCTGGCCGCAGCCATTAACCTTTCTTTGACGTTCGGTAATTCCCAGGAGATCTCTATCCCATTGGTGACCCAATTTTCGAAACGCCTCACCGTGGGATCATGGCCTAAGATAAAATTGGCTAATCTGTTTGCCTGTTCTTTTAAAAACTCGTATTCGAAATCCAGTTCTTCCAATCGCTGATCAAGATTCTGGGCCAATTGCAAAATCACCCGGGCCTTGAATATGGGGTCTTCCTTTTGGGGTTCTTTTCCCAAGATAGCGGCTTTAATTTCACTTACCGTTTCTTCTAAGACTTCAGGACGGGCTTTAAAGAGGGAGACGTTTTCGGGCCAGCGCATCATATTGCCCCATTCTTCGTAAGCCGCAATCAACCGTTCAAACCAGACAAGTTTTTCCCCGAGAGGCGGGGGATAGATGATCTTTACTCCCCCTTTGTCTACCAATTCTTTAAAGGCTCCCCGGGGAGGAGCTTCGGTGGGTTGTAAGAGATAAAGTCTTTCAAAGGCCAAAAGTAACAAATTGGCCAAATTTAATCTCAAATGGGTATGGGGTACCAGCAACGCCTCTATTTTCAAAACTGCCTCCTTACAGGGGTTACTTCGGTCTACAATTTACGCTAACTATTTAGATATGCGAAGACTTTACGTCTTTTTCTTTTGTTTATGCTTAACCGGCCTTTCCTGGGCTCAAGATTATGGAGACGCCCTCGTCATAGGGACCATAGGGGATGCCAGTATCCTTATCCCCATGCTTGCCACCGACGCCCCCAGCCATGAAGTGGCAGGTCTTATTTTTAACGGTCTGGTCAAATATGATCCAAATTTAAATTTGGTAGGGGATTTAGCGGAAAGATACGAAGTCTCTCCTGACGGGAAGACCATCACTTTTTATTTGCACCGCGGGGTCAAATGGCATGACGGGGTGGAATTCACGGCGGAAGATGTGCTTTTTGGTTTTAACCTTATAAGGGACCCCAAAACGCCTACGGCGTATGCAGGGGATTTTTTAGAAGTGGAAAAGGCAGAGGTTTTGGGGCCCTATACCTTCCGGGTTCACTACCGAAAGCCTTTCGCCCCGGCCCTCGGTTCGTGGGGGAATCTGGTGGTTTTGCCCAAACATTTGTTGGCTGGCAAGGATATAACCAAGACAGATTTCGGGCGGCATCCTGTAGGCACCGGGCCATTTGAGTTTTTTGAATGGAAAAGTCAGGAAAAGATCGTTCTTAAGGCTTACGAACATTATTTTAAGGGTAGACCGTTTTTAAACTACATTATTTTTCGAGTAATCCCTGACCCAACCACAATGTTTATGGAATTAAAAGCAGAAGGTATTGATTGGATGGGCTTGACTCCTTTACAGTATGCTAGACAAACCAACTCGCCACAGTTTCTGTCCCGGTTTAATAAATATCGTTATCTGTCTTTTTCTTATACTTATTTGGGTTATAATTTGAGACATCCTTTATTTAAAGATAAAAGAATACGTCAAGCAATTTCTTATGCAATAAATAAGCAAGAAATAATTGAAGGGGTTCTTTATGGTTTGGGAGTAGTAGCTACAGGCCCGTATAAACCGGACACCTGGTTTTATAATCCAAACGTCAAAAGATATCCCTATAATCCCCAGAAAGCAAAAGATCTCCTTGCTCAAGCTGGCTGGAAAGATACAGATGGTGATGGCGTCTTAGATAAAGATGGCCGCAAATTTGAGTTTACTGTTTTGACTAATCAAGGTAATACGTCTAGACTACTGACTGCTCAGGTGATCCAGTATCGTTTAGCTCAAATCGGAATTAAAATGCATATAAGGACCGTGGAATGGACAGCTTTTATTAAAGAGTTTATTGACAAGAGGCGCTTTGAAGCTGTCATTTTAGGCTGGACCACTTCTACTGAGCCTGATGTATACGATATCTGGCATTCTAGTAAAATAAAGCCTCCTGGTCTTAATTTTATCGGATATAAGAATAAAGAAGTTGATAAGTTGTTGGAAGAAGGTAGAAGAATTT
>DROK01000099.1 GCA_011321895.1 Thermodesulfatator atlanticus | reverse complement strand
GGTATCAGCACCAAAGAAATCGTCCGTAAGTGGCGTAAGGCGGTAGGAGACATCCCCGGGGCGGAGGGGATTCTCTTTCAGAGTGAACTTTTTGGGCTTGGTAAACCCATCGAGGTGGCCCTCTCCCTTAAAGACGAAACCAAACTGCTGGCCGCGGTAGAAGAGCTGAAACGGGAGCTGCGCCGCTTCCCCGGAGTACACGACATCGAAGACAGTTTCATCCCGGGAAAAGACGAAATTAAGCTGAGATTAAAAGACGGGGCCAGGAGCCTCGGGATAACCCTAGAAGATCTGGCCCGGACGGTAAGGAACGCCTTTTACGGGGCCGAGGCCTTACGGGTCCAGCGGGGAGAAGACGAAGTCCAGGTATTGGTAAGATATCCAGAACGAGAAAGACGTTCGGTCTGGGACCTTGAAAACCTGAGGCTTCACCTGCCCGACGGCCGGGAAATCCCTTTCCTCGCCGTGGCAGAAGTGCGATGGGGGCACAGTTACGTAACCCTAGAACGCCTGGATTGCCGCCGGGTGATAAGGGTCTCGGCCGAGGTGGACGAAAAGGTCACCAACGCCGCCGAACTCAGGGCCTACCTCAAACAGGAGTTTTTGCCCCGCCTCAAACACAAATATCTCGGCCTGGTCTATTCCCTGGAAGGGGAAGGGCGCCGCCACCAGGAAGCCATGGAAGACGTAGTAAGAGGCTTTTTGATCGCTCAGCTGGCCATTTACGCCCTGCTGGCCATCCCCCTGCGCTCATACCTGCAACCCTTTATCATCATGTTTGCCGTGCCTTTCGGGATCATCGGGGCCTTCTTGGGACACAAGATCATGGGGTTTCACCTCAACATTTTGAGCTTTTTTGGCATAGTGGGCCTTTCCGGAGTGGTGGTAAACGACTCTTTAATTTTGATAGACCTCGTTGAACGCTTAAGAAAAGAAGGTCTTTCCCCATTCCAAGCAGTGGTAGAGGCTGCGCAAAGGCGCTTCCGCCCTATTGTCCTGACCACCCTTACCACCTTTGTCGGCCTCATGCCCATGATCTTTGAAAAGAGCCTTCAGGCCCGTGTTCTGATCCCCATGGCCATCAGCCTGGGCTTCGGCGTCCTCTTTGCCACCTTCATCACTTTGGTGATTATCCCCTGCCTCTATCTCGTCTTGGAAGACATAAAAGCAAAAGTGCATAATTTGTAAAAATCTTCCTTTAAAAGGCCGAAATATTTTTATGGGGGTGGGCCATAAAACGGGGGGTGGCCCTATGTTTGTATTATGGAAGCCTTGCTATTGTATCGGCGACGAACTAATTGACCGTCAGCACCAACGCCTTGTTTCTCTCCTCAATTACCTCTATGACCGGATCATGGAGGCCTGTTCCAAAAAAGTAATTGACCTGGTTCTGATGGAGCTTATCCGCTACGCAGAGACCCATTTTCAGGATGAAGAAGAACTCATGCGTCGGATCAATTACCCGGAACTGGATAAACACCAAAAAGAACACGAGCGCCTGGTGACCGAGGTCTTTCATTTTAAGGAAAAGTTTGACCGGGGTCTGGCGACCAAAATGGAACTGCTCCACTTCTTGCGCGAATGGTTGGTTAACCACGTCATAAATGAAGACCTCAAAATAAAATGCTTTTTGAAATAGTTTTATTTTAAAGCCAAAAATCTTTTTGCTTTCCTTTCGTTTTTAATTTAATATCTTTAGGAAAAAGCGAAGGAGGGTGTGATGGAGCGCAGGGAATTTTTAAAAGGGGCCTTGGGAAGCTTGGCGTTTTTGACCCTTCTTAGAGAAGCAAACGCTTACGAAGTCAAAATGCCCGAGAAATTGAAAGAATATAAGGCCAAGTATTTAGGGCAGGAAAAGAAAGAAGAGTTCTTGCGGCTTAAGGACCGAAAAAACCCTTCTCTCCTTGAGAAAAAACACGTCCCCGCCATTATCGCACCCAAAGTAGTGGGGGCAGGGGAGTGGTTTGAGGTGAAAGTAAAGGTCGGTTTCATGGTGACCCACCCTTCCACCCCCAAACACTGGATCACCAAAATTTATCTCCTGCGCAACGGGGAAAAGATCGCAGAAACCCTTTATCCCGTGGGAGGGGTGGCAGCCTCTGAGGCCACTTTCAAAATTCGGCTAGACCAGAGCGCCAAACTGGAAGCCGTTGAGCACTGCAACTTGCACGGGACCTGGATCAGTGACCCCTTTGAAATAAAAGTCATCTAAGGCTAAAGGGGGCGCGGCTTAGCGCCCCTTTTTGATCTCCTCCCAGAGGGCGTCCATCTCAGCCAAGGTAACATCTTTTAACTCCTTGCCCGCGGCCTTGATCCTTTCTTCGAGCGTGCGGAAACGGGTTTCAAATTTCTCGTTGGCCTTGGCGAGGGCCTCTTCGGGGTTTATCCCCAGCTTGCGGGAAAGATTGGCAACCGTAAACAGGAGGTCCCCCAGTTCTTCAGCCACCTGCCTTTTGTCTTCCCGCAGGGCGGTTTTGAGCTCCGTGAGCTCTTCGTCCAATTTATCCAGTACATCCTCCGGCCTTTCCCAGTCAAACCCTACCCGGCTGGCCCGCTCTCCCAGGCGAAAAGCCCGTTGCAGCGCAGGCAGAGTACGGGGAAGGTCTCCCAGCACCGAAGAGGCCTTTCCTTTGGCCCGGGCCTCTTTTTCTTTGATCTTCTGCCACTGGGCCACTACCTCCTGGGCCTCAGAAAGTCTTTTTTCCCCGAACACGTGGGGATGACGCCGGATCATCTTTTCGGCACACAGGGTAAGGACTTGCGCCAGAGAAAAGCGGCCGGCTTCCTGATAAAGGAAGGCCAAAAATATCAACAAAAAGATGAGGTCCCCTATTTCCTCACAGATAAGCCAATCTTCGTCTTTTTCAACGGCCTCTACCACCTCGTAGGCCTCTTCCAGCACGTATTTCTTCAGAGTCTGGGGGGTCTGTTTGCGGTCCCACGGGCAGCCGTCAGGGGCCCGTAGCCGGGCTACTATTTCTACCAGTTTTACGAAAAGCGGGCCTAAATCGGAAAAATCCTTTTTATTTTTCATGGGACAGAAAATGCCTCAGATTGTAGTTAAAACGCGCTTTGAGTTGTGAAGGGAAAATGTCGGCCAAAAAGCGGGCACTCTTCATAAGGTAAGGATAGGTATAAGAACCGGCAAAATACTTTTTGGCCCCGGGGTAAAAGGTGGTCACCAGAATAAAGAGCACGGACCAGAAAAGGAGCCCTTTGACCCCTCCCAAAAAGGCCCCCAGGAGGTGATCCAGCCAGGAAAGACGGGCCTTTTTAAAAAGCCGGGTCAAGAGCTCAGCCAGGATAAAAACCGCCAGAAAACCCAGCATAAAGGCGGCGGCGTACGCGGCCAATTTGAGCCAGGCTTCCGGAAGCCAGGGGGCCAGGACCTTTTCAACCGTGCCGCCCAAACGCAAACAGGCGAGATAACCCGCCACCAGACCCAAAAGGGAAGAAAGCCCCCGCCAGAACCCAATCCAGGCGTTACGCAAAATAAAGAACAAGAGCACCGCCAGGACCAGGATGTCTATCCACGGAAGTGGCAGGTTCATAGTACCTTCCAGAAAGTCCCCCACGGGGTATCCCGCAACAAGATGCCCATCTTTCCGAGTTCGTCTCTGATGGCGTCGGCCCGGGCGTAATCCTTGGCCTTGCGGGCCTCCTCCCTTTCTCTGATCAGGGCTTCTATCTTTTCGCGAGCAAGACCCTTTTCCTCCAGGGCCCGGTTGCGCCGTTTTTCAATAAAAACCTCCGGGTCCTCTTCAAGGATGCCAAGCAGTTTGCCCCCCAGTTTTTGCACCAGTTCTACACCCTGGCGGGCCACTTCCAGGTGTTTGGCACTCGGCCTGCGGCCACAGAGTTTGAGGACCTGGTTCAAGACCTTTTCCGCACCGAAGAGCTCGCCGATGGCTTTAGCGGTGTTCAGATCGTCAGCCAGGGCCTCGCAAAAACGGGTCTCCAAATGGGCCAGCGTCTTGCTGGCTTCTGCCAAAGGTTTTTCGTGCTGAGGCGCAGGGGCTTCGGTTTCTGGTTTAAGACGTTTTAAGAGGTAAAGGGTCTCGTAAAACCCTTCGAGGGCCTTTTCGTGGTCAGAAACCACCTTTTCCGAATAATCCAGGGGGCTGCGGTAATGCATGGAAAGCAGAAAGAGGCGCAGGGCTTCCGGGTGGTGTCTGGCCAGCATCTGTTTGACGGTTACAAAATTGCCCAGGCTCTTGGACATCTTCTCCCGGCCCACGGTGACCATCCCGTTGTGGAGCCAGTAGCGGACGAAGGGCTTGCCGGTGGCTGCTTCGCTTTGAGCGATTTCGTTTTCGTGGTGGGGGAAAATAAGGTCCAGGCCTCCGCCGTGGAGATCAATGGTCTCCCCCAGGTAATGCATGGCCATGGCGGAACATTCGATATGCCAGCCAGGTCGGCCCCGGCCCCAGGGACTCTCCCAGGAAGGTTCGCCAGGTTTTTCCGCCTTCCAGAGGGCAAAATCCAAGGGATGGCGCTTTTTGTCTGAAACCGAAACCCGGGCCCCGGCCTTCATCTCTTCCAGGCTGCGCCCGGAAAGCTTGCCGTACTCAGGGAATTTCTCCACGGAAAAATAGACGTCCCCTTCGGCCACGTAAGCATACCCCTTTTGGATCAGCCGTTCGATGAGGGCGATGATCTGGGGAATATGCTCGGTGGCCCGGGGTTCATAGGTGGGACGCAGCACCTTTAAGGCCTTCATGTCTTCGTCATAGGAACGGATATACCGCTCCGCCAGCTCTTGGGTGGTCACCCCCTCTTCCTGGGCCCGCCGGATAATCTTGTCGTCGATATCGGTATAGTTGCGTACGTAAACCACTTCGTAACCCACGAAACGCAGGAAGCGGTAAAGCACGTCAAAGACCACGGCGGCCCGGGCGTGACCAAGGTGTGATTCATCGTAAGCCGTAATCCCGCAGACGTACATCGTCACCTTGGGGGGTGCTAAGGGGACAAAGGGGACCTTCTGGCGCACCAGGGTGTTATAAAAACGGATTTCCTTCATGACCCTGGTTTATACCAGCCTAAAGGAGGGGGAGCAAGGAACGGGGGCCAAGGCCCCCGGTCTTTT
>DROK01000098.1 GCA_011321895.1 Thermodesulfatator atlanticus | reverse complement strand
TCAGGTGGAGCTCAGCCCGTCTGAAAAGCTCTTCAAGTAATGCTCTGTTGAATTCTCTCACAAACTCCTTTCCTTCGTTTTAAATAAAGACCTGATCCTTTAAAAATGATTTTCTACCATACAAAAGTTTCTTCCTGTACCCCGGCAGCCAAAAGATGGTTGCCGGGCAGGATAATAAGTTCTATAAAAGTAAAAAGCATTTTTGCCGGTTATGATGAAATTACCTGAGACCAAACTCCCCCTTACCCAAAACGCTCTAATCGTCCTGGCCAGACGATACCTTATCCGCGACGAAAAGGACCAGCCCGTGGAGACCCCTGAAGAAATGTTTCGCCGGGTAGCGCGCACGGTGGCCGCCGCAGATCGTCTCTATGACGAAAAAGCAGACCTGAAAGAGACTGAAGAACGGTTTTATCAACTAATGGCAAGCCTCGATTTCCTGCCCAATTCCCCCACGCTGATGAACGCAGGCCGGGAACTTGGCCAGCTTTCAGCCTGTTTTGTCCTGCCCATCGAAGATTCGCTGGAATCCATTTTTGAAACCCTCAAATACACCGCCCTTATCCATAAGTCAGGCGGAGGGACCGGGTTTTCTTTCTCCCGACTAAGACCCAAGGGAGATATCGTCCGCACCACCCACGGAGTTTCAAGTGGCCCCGTCTCTTTCATGCAGGTCTACGACGCCGCCACCGAGGCCATCAAACAGGGAGGGACTCGCCGCGGGGCCAACATGGGGATCCTGCGCGTGGACCACCCTGATATCGAAGAATTTATCGTGGTGAAAAGAGATCTCACCAAGCTCACCAATTTTAACATCTCGGTCGCCGTGACCGACGCTTTCATGGAGGCCCTGGAAGAAGGCCAGGATTTCCCCCTCATCAACCCACGCAACGGGGAAGTGGTCAAAAAGGTTCCCGCCCGCCGCCTCTTTGATCTCCTGGTTGAAAACGCCTGGTTACGGGGAGATCCGGGGATAATCTTCATCGACCGCATAAACGAGAAAAACCCTACCCCGCACCTGGGAAAAATCGAGGCCACCAATCCGTGCGGGGAACAACCTCTGCTCCCCTTTGAATCGTGCAATCTCGGCTCCATAAACCTGGCTCATTTTGTCAAAGATGGCGCCATAGACTTTGCCCGTCTGAAAGAAACCGTACACCTGGCCGTTCATTTCCTGGACAACGTGATAGACGTGAACCGTTTTCCCCTTCCTCAAATCGAAGAAACTACCAAGAAGACGCGAAAGATAGGCCTCGGGGTGATGGGGTTTGCCGACTTTTTGATAAAACTGGGGATCTCTTACGCCTCAGAGGAGGCCATAAAAGTGGCCGAAGAGGTCATGAGTTTTATATGCCAGGAATCCTGTCTGGCCAGCGCCAGACTTGCGGAAAGCCGGGGCAATTTCCCGGCTTACAAAGGAAGCATCTGGGACTCACCCAAGACCCCTTATATGCGCAACGCCACCACTACCACCATCGCCCCCACGGGTTCTATTTCCATCATTGCGGGCTGCTCCTCAGGGATTGAGCCCCTCTTCGCCGTGGCGTACGTGCGCAAGGTGCTTGACGGAACAGAACTCAAGGAAGTACACCCCCTCTTCAAAGAAGCCCTGCGCCGGGCCGGTATAGAGCCCCAGAAACAGGAAAAGATTATCGCCGAAGCCTTAAAGACGGGCTCCATCCAACACCTGGAAGAAGTCCCCGAAGAAATAAAAAAATTGTTTGTTACCGCTTTTGACATCCCTCCCGAACAACATTTACGGATCCAGGCCGCCTTTCAACGCCACGTACACAATGCGGTCTCCAAGACCATCAACTTTCCGGCCGAGGCCTCCCAGGAAGAGATACGCCGGGCCTACCTTCTGGCTTACCAGCTGGGCCTTAAAGGCGTTACGGTTTACCGCTACGGGAGCAGACCGCGCCAGGTACTGGTCTTGAAAAAAGAAGAAGGGGTGGTCCCGAGGCCCAGACCTAAAATCACCAAGGGCTTTACCCGCAAGATTCGCACCGGCTGCGGCAACCTCTACGTCACCGTGAACTGGGACGAAAAAGGCCTTTGCGAAGTATTCGCCACCATGGGCAAGGCAGGCGGATGTGCTTCCTGCCAGATAGAGGCCACCAGCCGCCTCATCTCCCTGGCCTTACGCTCCGGCGTGGCCCCCCAGGCCATCATCAAACAACTGTCAGGTATCCGCTGCCCGGCTCCGACCTGGGAAGAGGGAAAACCCGTCCTCTCCTGCCCGGACGCCATCGCCAGAGTGCTTGCGGAGGCCATAAACGTCGAGATCAGGCCTGAAGAAAAACCCTCCCTCGGGCCCTGCCCGGACTGCGGGGGCCCGCTTGAGATGGAATCCGGCTGCCTTCTGTGTCGGAGTTGCGGCTATTCTAAATGTGACTAGCCTTGAAAGGGGTCGGCTTTATGACGTGGCTGATTTCACAGTCCGCTTTAAGGAGTTTCACCTTCTGCCCCATGAAGAGCCGGGCAATCCTTTCGAAAGACTCGGTCAGATCCGAGACGTAAATCTTATGCTCCTCTCCGCGGGTGAGCTGCGCCAGGATGGCAGGCTCTTTTTTCAGAAAGTCAGCCACCTGCTCCGCCACCTCTTCCGCCGGGTCTACCAGGGTTACCCTTTTGCCGGCCTTGGCCTGAATTATCGGCTTAAGCACAGGATAATGGGTGCAACCCAGCACCAGGGTGTCAATGCCCCGCATCTTGAGGGGGATCAAGCATTTTTTCACGATGCGTCTCGTCTCAGGCTTTTTGATCCACCCCTCTTCGACCAGGGGTACCAGGAGGGGACAGGCGTTACCGTAAACTTTAACTTCTTTATCTAACTCCGCTACTTTTCGTTGATAAATGCCACTTGAGATGGTGGCCCTGGTCCCTATCACCCCGATTATTTTCTTGCGTGTCACCTGGAGGGCCTTTTTTACCGAAGGGGTCACCACCTCAAAGATAGGCACCTCGGGGAATCTCTGACGCAGACTCTCGGTGGCCACGCTGGAGGCGGAATGGCAGGCGACAACGATGAGCCTGGCCCCGTGTTCCAGCAAAAATTCCGTATCCTGTATGGCGTAAGCAATGATGGTTTCGGGACTTTTGGTGCCGTAAGGGGTACGGGCCGTA
>DROK01000097.1 GCA_011321895.1 Thermodesulfatator atlanticus | reverse complement strand
TACAATTTGACGGGGCCCGAAGCCAGGTAAAGGAAGACCTCAAACGCGCCTCAGAAATACTTGAGCCTTACGCCCTAAGACTCGTATCTGCCACCAGCCCCCCGGATGAAGAAAGACTCTGGCAGGCCCGGCGAAACATCTCCCCGGCCCTTAAAAAAATAGCCCCTGGCAAAATAGCAGACGACGTGGTCCTCGCCCGGAGCAAGGTGCCCCACTTCCTTGAGGAGGTGAAAAGGCTCGGAGATGCGGCAGGACTTTACGTGGCCTGTTTCGGGCACCTGGGCGACGGAAACATTCACGTCAATATCCTTTTTGAACCTGCCCAGAGAGAAAAGGCCGAAAGATTAAGGGAAGAAATACTTTCCCTGGTCTTGAGACTTGCCGGTACCGTCTCCGGGGAACACGGGATCGGCCTTACCAAAAAGGGCTATCTTCCCAAAGAGTTGCCCCCTCGGGTAGTAAGTCTTATGAAAGATTTAAAGAGGGTCTTTGACCCCAAAAACATCTTGAACCCGGGAAAAATCTTTTAGGAGGTTTCCTATGGCGGAAAAAAAGGTGTTATTCAAGAGCGAGGAACCCAAGAGCCTGAAGGAAGTGGTGGCTTTTTTAAAGGAGCTGGCCAGCCGACTTGAAAGCGGTCAGGTGACCTTGAGGCGAGGGACGGAGGAGATCTCCCTTAATCTGCCCCCAAACGTGATCCTGGAACTCAAAGCAGAAGAAAAGATAAAGCCCAGCAAGACCAAGTATTCCCTGGAGATTGAGATCGAATGGGCCGAAGGGGAAGAAAGCGGCCCCCTTACCCTGGGCTAAAGGCTGAGGCTCAAAAAATCCTCCGCCACTATGATCTCACCGGAAAAATAGGGCCGGATAGGGCTTAAGAGGTCTTTGCCCTCACAAGGGGGATAGAGGTGGGTGAGGAGCAATTTTTTGACCTGCGCCTGTCCGGCCATCTGCCCGATCAAAGAGGGGACCAGGTGGCCGGAGACCTTCTGCCCCTCAGGAAAAGAGCACTCTACCACCAAGAGGTCCGCCTCCCGGGCCAGTTCAATAAGCTGGGGGCTATAGTCGGTGTCCCCGGAATACACGAGACTTTTGCCTTTAAAATCAAAACGGAAGGCGATACTTTCGGGATTGTGTGTAACCGGGGCGGTCCTGATCTCAAGCGGTGGCCTCAGGAAGGCGCTTTCGTACTGGACTGAGAGTTCCTGAATTTCCAAAAGCCCTTCCGGAGGCTCTACCCAGTGACCAAAGGCCTTTTTCAATCCCGCGTAGAAGTCTTTGAACCCTTCGCCGGCGTAAAGTTCCACCTTTTTGGTCCGCCGATAACCGAGCCGGTAACGGGTGGCAAAAAGGAAGGGAATGAGGTCGGTGACGTGGTCTGGGTGAAAGTGTGAGAGGAAGATGGCGTCGATATCGTCAAGGGAAAGCCCGAGCCTCAGGAGGCGCGGCAGGGTCGCCGGCCCGAAATCCAGGAGAAAATTCTCCCCCGCTACTTGTAAGAGATAGGCCGGGGCCCCGCGGTGTAACCGGGGCCAGCCCGTACCAGAGCCCAAGACCGTGAATTTCATATCAGCCCTCCATTAAAACGCGTAAATTTTGGGCCAGGTCCCGCAGGGAACTTTCTTTTTCAAGTTCCGGCAAAACCGCCTCTGCCACCGAATATTCTCCCCGCAGGTGGATGTAGAGCAGGGCCAGATAACCCAAAACCTCTAAGTTTTTGGGCGCACGCTCAGAAAGCCTTTTAAACAGCCCCAAGGCCTTTTCCAGCTCCTGGGTCTCGTAACAGGCCCGGGCCAACAAAAAAAGGCCCCGAAAAGAAAGTTCTTCTTCTAAAGGGGCCAATATTTCTTTGATGCGAGACCAGTCCCCTGAAAGGGCCAGCTTGGCTGCCAGGGCCTCGGCAAAGGGGCCTTGAGGCGCCAGCTCGTAGGCCCTGGCAAATAAACTTACGGCCTCCTTTTGCCCCTGCCGGTCCAGAAAGACGGCCAGATTGTAGTAAAGCATGGGGTCCTGAGGGGCCAGGGCCAGGGCCTCCCGTAAACACTCTTCAGCCCGGGCGTTGGCGCCAAGTTCCGAGTAGACCAGGGCCAGACTATTGAGCAATTCGATGGGTTGTTTAGTCCCCCCGCGGGCCTCCTCTAAGGTCTCCCGGGCCGCCCACCAGTCCCCCAGGTCCAAAAAGACGTCTCCCAAAACGTGCCAGCTAAAAGGCTCAAAGGTCACCAGTACTTCCTCCCCCAGGCGCCGGGCGTGTTCAAAGGCGGCCCAGAGGGCCTTGAGGGGGACTTTCGCCTGCCCTGGCGGAAGCACACCTCCGGCAAGAGAAAGGGATGATAAGAGGGAAAGGAGGTCATCTTCCGGAGGGATGGCCAGGAGGGCGGTCTCCTCCGTCAAGGAAAGCCCCACACGGGCCCGCTCCTTAAGACAGGAAAGGGCCGCCCGGGGACCTTTGAGCCAGAGGAGGTAATGGGTGGGAGCCAGTCTCTTTATTTTTTTAAGGCCTTGCCATATCTCTTCTTTCAAGCCCAGGGCAGAGAAATAGCGGGCCGCCCGCCCGCCAAACCAGTAAAAACCAAAATCCTCAAAAAAAGAGACCAGTTTGGGGGCCAGAGCCAAATCTTCCCTGCCTTCAAAGACGAAATAAGTGGCCCGAAAGGGCCTCTTTTCCTGCCAAAGCCCCTTGAGGAGTTCTTTGGGTTTCAGGGCCTCCCCGGGGAGGAAAAAAAGACCCGGGGCCAGGGCAAAGGCCTTCTCCGCGGGGGGCCTTTTGGTCTTCAAAAGCAACCCCTTTTGGGGGCCCTTTTCCAGTTCACGCCCCAAAAGATCAGGGCCCGGGAGGCCGGCCACGGTCTTTTCCCGTACCAGACGGTTGAAAACTTCGTTTACCAGGGCCAGGGCGCAAGGACCCCACCTCTTCTTTTCTTCCGGCAAAAGGCCTTCAAAAAGGACGGAGGCCACCTTTTCCCCGTCGAAGCAGAGATTTCCGGCGGCGGCCTCTTTTCTTTCAAACCTGAGCGCTACCGGCAGCAAGGGCGCTACTGCTTCTTGCAGCAGGGGAAGGAGTTTTTCAATGGTCCACGGGGTAAGAGCAGTCACCACCGGCCTCGTTAAAAATTTTGGTCAACGCCGCCACGATTTCAGGGTGTTCCACAGGTAAGACGGTACGCAGATCAAGGAGCAGGGTGTCTTCTTCTATCCGGGCGATTACGGGAGGTGAGGCCCGCCTCAGGGCCTCTTCCAGCGCCGCGGCCGAAAGCCGGGTACTTTTAAGGGCCACCGCGTAAGACCTGGGGCTGGCCAGAGGTAAGGCCCCGCCTCCCACCCGGGAGATGGTCTCCACCACCTGAAGGGTTACGTCTTGAGGCAAAGCCCTTTTGAGACGCCGTTTCAGGCGCAGGGCTTCTTTTTTAATCTCCTCGGGCTTTTTGGTAATCATGGCAAGGGTGGGGATTTTACTTATGGCCTCGGTCTCATCCCGGTAAAGGGCAAGCACAGCCTCCAGGGCCGCCAGCGTCATCTTGTCTATCCTCACCGCCCGGTTAAGGGGGTTTTTCCTGATGGCTGCCACCAGTTCCTTACGACCCAGGATAAGCCCCGCCTGGGGCCCGCCCAGGAGCTTGTCCCCGGAGAAAGTCACCACGTCCACCCCGGTGGCCAGAACCTCCTGGACCGTGGGTTCCTTCGGTAGCCCATAGCGAGAAAAATCGACAAAACAGCCACTGCCCAAGTCCTCCACCACGGTCAGACCGTAGCGGCGACCCAGTTCAACCAGCTCTTTGCCCGAGACCTCTTTGGTAAAGCCCACGATGGCGTAATTACTCTTGTGGACTTTCATCAAAAGGGCCGTATTTTCGTTGATCGCCGCTTCGTAATCTCTCAGATGGGTACGGTTAGTGGCCCCTACTTCGCGCAAAATGGCCCCTGAGCGGGCCATCACGTCCGGGATGCGAAAGGAACCCCCGATTTCCACCAGTTCGCCCCGGGAAACAATAACTTCTTTGCCTGCCGCCAGTGTGTTGAGGGTCAGGAGGACCGCGGCGGCGTTGTTGTTGACCACTAAAGCGGCCTCAGCCCCGGTGAGCTCAAGGAGGATCTCTTCTACGTGGACGTAACGGCTTCCCCTCTTGCCGGTCTTTAGGTCAAATTCCAGGTTGGAATAACGGGTAGCTATCTCTTTTACGGCCTCCACCGCTTCCTGAGGCAGGAGGGAGCGGCCAAGATTGGTGTGCACCACCACCCCGGTGGCGTTGATGACCCGTCTGAGGTTGGGTCGTAGCTTCTCGGCAAGGAAACTTTCCGCCCGGCTGAGGGCCTCTTCCCGGGAAAGCTCTTTTCTCTTTCCCTCCAGGATTTCGCGCCGCAGGGTATCGGTGGCGTTGCGGGCCGCTGCGGTGATGAGCCTTTCCGGGGCTTTGGGAAATTTTTGGCGCAGGGCCTCTGCCAGTTCATGGACCGCCGGAATCTGGCGAAGCAGGTCTGCTCTATCTTCCATCTCTTCCCTCCACGGCTTTAATAAATGATTCTCGCCAAAATGAAAAGGGGGAGCCTGGGCTCCCCCTTTAAAAAGCACGTATTTTTACGCGCTTATTTGCCGTGGGTGGCCCTCATCTGTTTGGCCAGTTCTTTGATCTCACCCAGATCCTTGACCATCATGGCCCAGCCGTACCAGTAAGCGTAATCCGGATTGATGTGGAAGAAGGACTGGAAGGCCCGCATCCGGTGTTTCAAATACATCTGGAAGAGGACCTGCTCGATATAGGAGAGCTGATCCCAGCCGGCCCCGTAATCGGTCCGCATGAAATAGAGGAAGTCAGGATAGGGGTAGGCCTGATCGCCCCGCTTCTTGAGGATCCCTTCTTTATAGAGTTCCGCCACGGTATTGATCGCTTCCGCCATCAGCATATCGATCTTTTTGTAGTATTCGTCGGCCTGTTTGAACTGAAAATCTACGTAATCTTTGGAGTGGCAGCGGTAACATACCTTCTTGATGCGGTTGCGTTCCCGGTCGAAATCTTCCTTGGTGAGGCGGGCCAGGTCAGCCTTTTTGACCACTTCCAGCCGCGCGGTGGGTTTACCGGTAAAGGGATCCAGCACCCCCAAAGCCTTAAGGATCGTGACCTGCGCCGCCGCCCATTCCTTGTCCTCAGGCAGAGGCAGCCTTACCCCCAAGAAGCCCCAGGCCGTACGGTTTTCGTGGTTCCCGTCCGGCATGTGGCAGTCCTGGCACTTGGGCGCCGCCGCCCCCTCGGGAAGGTTGCCAGCCAGCTTGGCAAAATAGCGGGTGCCGTGCTTGGAGCTGGACCACATCTCCCACTGAGGATGGTCGTAGCCCATGTGACACTGCTGACAGGCGTGCGGGTCAAGGGCTTCCTTCTTGGAGAAGGCGTGTCTGGTATGACATTCGTCACAGGAGTTGTTCTGGTAACGATAACCCCGGGCGTGCAGTTCCTTTCTCTGCTCCTCGCTCTTGATCCCCATGTTATGGCAACCACCGCAACCTTTACCCCCTTCCATGAGTTCGTCCGGTTCAAGGTGGGTCACCGGAAGGGCGTTCATGGCCGTCCAGCCCAAATTGTGTTTGCCCCGGACAAACTGGTTGAATTGTTCCTCGTGACATTGGGCACACACGTGTTCGTCAGGGAGTTTGGCCTTTTCGGCGTCTTTGGCGCTGGTGTGATCGGTGCCGTGGCAGACCGAACAGGTGACGTCGTTTTCGGCGTGTTTACTGATACTCCAATCCTTCACCTGGCCCGGGCTTATCTTTTTATGGCAGGTGATACAGGCCTCCTCCGCCTGGACCCCACTGCCCAAACATAAAAACGCAAACAACGCCCAGAAAGTAACCAACCATCTTACCTTACCCATAAAATCCCCCCTTTGTTTGATAGTTACTAAATTTGGTCTAGTAAAATTCTTAGAGCCAAATTCATTCTTTGGCAAGAATTTTCTTTAGGTTTTCTAACTTTTAAGAATTTAGGTGGTTTAAATGCGCGAAAGTTTCGTGTGGACTTTCTCAATATTTAAACAATACCGGTCATCGTGAGCACCCGCATTATAAAGCGCCGAAGCCCTTGCCCTTCAAAAAGGGGCGTTTTGGCCTTTTTCTAGCCCACTGGATTCAAATAAAATTTGCCCTTTTTTACGGCCTGGACTAGTATTTAGTGAGGATACCGTTAAGCGCCAGAGGAGGCATTATGGGCCAAGCCATCACCGAGTTGCGAGGAACAGACCGGATCATTGTCCCCATCAAGCTGGAACCCCACACCAAGATCAAGTTTCAGTGTGGTCCCGGGGTCCCGTGTTTCAAACTCTGCTGTTCAGACCTTTATCTCCCTTTGACCCCTTACGATATCTTGCGCCTGCGCAACCGTTTGAAGTTGACCACCGACCAGTTCCTGGTCCTTTACACCGAACCCTTTATTCTGCCCAAGTCCAAGCTGCCGGTAGCGCGCCTCAAGATGCGGGACGACGAACATAAGACCTGTCCTTTTGTTTCGGAAAAGGGCTGCCAGGTCTATGAGGACCGCCCCTTGGCCTGCCGCTACTACCCCTTAGGTCTAGGGATCTTCCGTAACCGCGACGAAGGGCGCAACGAAGATTTCTACTACCTGGTCAAAGAGGGCTTCTGCCAGGGGCTTGACACCGGCCCGGAGATTACGGTGGAAGAGTACCGGCGCTCCCAAGGGATCCCCGAGTTTGAAGAGCCGGTGCTGGAGTGGGCTGAAATCGTCATGAAAAAGGAATCCCTTGGCCCGATAGAAGTACCTCGCAAGAGTCTTGAACTCTTTTTCATGGTAAGCAC
Organism: Thermodesulfatator atlanticus; assembly: GCA_011321895.1. GTDB lineage: Bacteria > Desulfobacterota > Thermodesulfobacteria > Thermodesulfobacteriales > Thermodesulfatatoraceae > Thermodesulfatator > Thermodesulfatator atlanticus_A. The sequence goes on along the minus strand of DROK01000097.1, from coordinate 6,815 downwards.
CAACCCGGAACGTTTCAGGAGCTTTGTCTTTGAAAGCCGCTTCCTTGACATCTACGAAGTGGATAAGGAAACCCTTGAAAGGATAAAAGAAGACGATCTTGCCCTGTTACAATTTGGCTTTAAGTGGCTAAAGACCGTCCTTTACGGGGAGAAACACGTCCCCATAAAGAAAGACTTGCCCAAAGAAAAGAAAGTAAAGCCTATTTAACGGGGGCCAGGATGTCTCAGACAGGCTCTTTTGAGGAATGGTTTGAAGAAATGGCCACTTTGGCCCGGAAAGACCCGGACCTTTTTGAAGAAAAGAGGCGGGAGCTTATCGAACAGGCCATCGAGGGGGCTGCTCCGGAAAACCGTCTAAGACTCAAGCAGCTCCAGTGGCGTATTGACCGGGAGCGGGAAAGGGCCAAGACCCCCCTGGCGGCAGCCATCAGGCTCCACGATATGCTGATGGAGATGGTCTACGGTGAAGGGGGTTTTTTAGAAGCCGTGGAGACCCTGCGCGACCTCTTAAAGGATATCCAGCAGGGGAAAGCCCCGCGCCCTCAGCCCCTTAAAAAGGGAGGGCCCGAGGCCAAGGTGATCCCCTTTCCGCGGCGCGTTTAATCGGCCTTACGTCTTAAGAAGGCCGGGATCTCCAGTTCCTCTTCGGAGGGAAGCCGGTCCAAGATACGCGGCCCTTTCTTGCGTAACGGAGGCCTGACCTCCTTCTTCCGCTCAAGGTGCGGGGCGATCTTTTCCACCTTCTGTGAGAGTTCTTCGCTAAGGACCGGCTCTGCCAGCTCAGCCGGAGCCGTCTCTTCTTTGGCTCCGATCCCCGTAGCCACCACGGTGACCCGCAGCTCTTCCCCGGCCTCTTCGTCAAAGACCACGCCCCAGAAGATTTTGGCCTCTTCGTGGGCCTCTTTGGAAACCAGCTCAGAAATGTATTCCGTCTCTTCCATGGTAAGGGTCTCGGCGGAAGCCGTAATGTTCAAGAGTACCCCTCGGGCCCCGGCGATGGAAACGTCATCCAGGAGCGGGCTTGAAATGGCCATCTGCGCGGCTTCCTCGGCACGGTTTTCTCCACTGGCTACTCCGGTCCCCATAAGGGCCATCCCCATCTCACTCATCACCGCCCGGACGTCGGCAAAGTCAAGGTTGACGTAACCGGGAAAGAGGATGAGGTCCGAGATACCCCGCACCGCGTAGTAGAGTACGTCGTCAGCCTGTTTGAACATGTCAAGGAGTTTGGCCTTGGGCGAGGCCAGGGCCCTTAAGCGGTCGTTGGGGATCGTAATAATGGTGTCCACTTCCCGGCGCAGTTCCTGAAGGCCCTTTTCCGCTACTTTGGCCCTGGGGCGCCCTTCAAAGCTGAAGGGTTTGGTCACCACCGCCACGGTTAAGGCCCCGAGTTCCTTACTGATACGGGCGATAATCGGGGCCGCCCCGGTCCCCGTACCTCCCCCAAGCCCGGCGGTGATAAAAACCATGTCCGCGCCAGCCAGGGCCTGCCTTATTTCCTCTTCCGCCTCAAGGGCCGCTTCTTTGCCCACTTCCGGGTTGCCCCCGGCCCCCAGCCCCTTGGTCAACTCCTTGCCGAGCTGGATCTTCAGCGGGGCAGGGGAAAGGTCGAGCACCCGGTAGTCCGTGTTGGCCACGATAAACTCTACCCCTTTGAGGCCCTTGCTGATCATGTTCTTGACGGCGTTGCCACCGGCTCCGCCCACGCCGATGACTTTGATCTTGGCCTGGTGGTCGGTTTCTACGAATTCAAAGCTCATAATCCCCTCCCGAAAAATTCCAGAATTTTTTTAAAGGGATTTTTGGGGGAACTACGCGGGCGCTCCGCCCCCAGGTTACGCCCAAAAAGCACCAGCCCTACCGCGGTGGCCAGGCGCGGATGATAGACCTCTTCGGAAAGCCCCGAGAGCTTACGCGGATAACCGATTCTCGTAGGTAATTCAAAGATCTGATCCGCCATTTCGATCAGGCCCGGAAGAAGGGCTGACCCTCCGGTAATCACCGCCCCTGAGCCCAGACGGGGCTTAAGCCCCGACCGCTCAAGTTCCGTGTTGATGATCTCCAAAAGCTCTTCCACCCGCGGCTCCAGGATTTCAGCCAGGACCTGGCGGGACAGTTTCCGGGCCGGACGGTTACCCAGCCCCGGTACTTCGATATATTCTTCCCGCGGCACCATCGGGGCCAGACAGCAGCCGTAGTGCACTTTCAGCCTTTCGGCCGCAGACATGGTGGTCCTGAGCCCTACGGTGAGATCACTGGTAAGGATCTGCCCCCCTACCCCAACGGCCCCGGTATGACGGAGGGTCCCTTCCAGGAAAACCGCCACGTCCGTGGTGCCACCGCCGAAGTCTATGAGGGCCACCCCCAGTTGTTTTTCCTCTTCGGTGAGCACCGCCTCCGCTGAGGCCAGGGGCTGAAGCACCACCGCCTCCACGGCAAGCCCCGCCTTCTCCACACACTTGACCAGATTGTGCACCGCCGAGGCCGCCGCCGTAATCAGGTGGACCTTTACCTCAAGACGCACCCCGCTCATGCCCACCGGCTGCTCGATACCACCCTGCTCGTCCACGATATATTCCTGAGGGATGGCGTGCAGAATAAGACGGTCGTTGGGGAGATTGATGGCCCGGGCCGCTTCTATTACTTTGTCAACGTCTTCCGGGGTCACCTCTCCGTTTCTAAGGGCGATGACGCCGTGGCTCTGCTGGCTGCGAATATGGGTGCCGGCGATACCAACGATGACCTCCCTTATTTCTTCACCACAGGCCTCTTCGGCCTGGCGCACGGCCTCCACGATGGCGCTTACCGTGCTTTCAATATTGACCACCACCCCACGCCTCAGCCCGGTGGCGTGGGCCAGCCCCAGGCCCAAGACCCGGAGCTCGTCTTCTATCTCTTCCGCCACCAGGCAACAGACCTTGGTGGTACCTACGTCCAGCCCTACGATCATCTAGCTCTTTCTCCTGGCTTTTTTAAAAGCAAAAGCCGCTTTATCAGCGGGGTAATCCAGCCGGACCACCCTAACCCGCGCGTATTGGTCTGTTTCGTAAAGATAGACCAAGATACAATCAAGCTTGCGGTAAGCCTGCCTGAGCTCCGGCGATGTGTTCCCGCTAAACCTGATCCGCAGGGCATCCCGCGTAAGCAGCCAGAAACCATCCGGTTCAAATTTGAGCTGGGAGATGTTGGCGTAAGGGGGAACCACGTCCTCTTTCCCTTTGAGCCAGGCAAGCAGGTCAAGGGCGGCGCTCCGGCTGGCTGAAAGGCGGCGCCTTTTGATTTCTTCTTTAGAAAGCCCCACCAGGGCCGGCAGCTCCCTGAGGAGCTGGCGTGGAGCCCGGGCAAAAAGGACCCCCTTCCGGTTCACCAGCCAGATCCCTTTCGGAGTAGCCACCATGGCCACGGGGGCTTCCTCGTAAACTTTCAGATAAATGGTATCGGGATATTTACGGGCGACAAAGACTTCCGCCACCCAGGGGTCTTGTTCCAGCCGTCTTTTGACCTGGTCAAGGTCAATCTCAAAGAGGTTTTGGCCCAGAACCAGCCCGGAAAGCTTGATAATCTTAGCCTTGTCCAAAAACCGGGCCCCCTCCAGGGCAACCTGGATCCTCTGGAGGCGAAAATAGGGGCTGGTCTTGATGAGCCGGGAGGCGGCAAGCCCCCCGGCGAAAACCGCCAAAATAGCCACCATTATCAGGCCTGTCTTAAGCCTCGCCCACAATTTTGATCTCCTCCTCCAGTTCCAGGCCGAATTGGCGAAAGACCTCTTCTTTCACCAGGTCTACCAGAAACAAGATATCGTCCGCCCGGGCCTTTCCCCGGTTAATGATAAAATTGGCGTGTTTGCGCGAAATCTGGGCCCCACCCCGGCTAAAACCTTTAAGACCCGCGGCTTCAATGAGGTAACCCGCAGCCACCTGGCCGGGATTTTTAAATACGCACCCGGCTGAGGGGAAAGAAAGGGGCTGACGCCGGCGACGCTCTTTAAGGTAAAAAGAGATCTTCTCCCGCACCTCCTGTGGGGTGCGGCGGACAAGTTTGAATCTGGCCGCCACCACGACCGCCCCTTCCGGCAGACCAAGGCCCCGGTAAGAAAAGGCCAGAGCATCCCGGGCCTTGGTGACGAAGTGCCCCTGCCCAAGGAGAGTCACCTGGGTCAAGAAATCTTTTATCTCAAAGCCAAAAGCCCCGGCGTTCATGGCCACTGCCCCGCCTACGGTGGCCGGCACCCCGCTTAAAAATTCAAGCCCTGAAAGACCATATTGCACGCACAGATCCAGGAGGGATTTGAGGGAAAGACCGGCTTCCACCCAGAGTTCGTCACCCAGCACCTCAAAGCCGCGCAACTTTCTCAGCGAAAGGCAGGCCCCCCGCACCCCACCGTCGCGGACCAGGAGGTTGCTTCCTCCCCCAAGCAAAAATTTGGGGATACCCTCTTCTTCCAAAAAGGTACAAACCCTGGCCAATTCCCAGATGTTCTCGGGTTCAAAGAAGAGATCAACCGGCCCTCCCACCTTGAAGGTGGTATAAGGGCTCAAAGAGACCATCTCTTTCACAGAAAGGCCCAAATTTTTGGGTCTGCCGAATCTTTTCTTCACGCTACCTCTTCCCTGACCAGCCCTAACTCCTTGAGAAACTCCTCCCCCAACCGGTAGATATCTCCCGCCCCCATGGTAACCACCAGGTCCCCGGGCCTGGTGATCTCCAGAAGCCTTGCCAGCACCAGGGCCCGCTCCGGGGCGTAATAAGTGGGGAGTCTTTTACGCCTGGTCTTTAAGGCCTGGTAAAGGGCCTCACCTGAGACCCCGGGCAGAGGGGTCTCAGCCGCCGGATAAATCTCGGTGACCAGCAGAACGTCCACCTGGTCAAAGACCTTTGAGAAATCCCCGAAAAGGGCCTTGGTCCTGGTATAGCGGTGGGGCTGAAACACCACCACCAGACGCCTTTCAGGATAAGCCTTCTTGAAGGCAGAAATCGTCACCTTGATTTCGGTAGGATGATGGGCGTAATCGTCAAAAACGGCGATCCCCCCTGCTTCACCTTTCAGTTCAAAACGCCGGCGCACCCCTTTAAAGGAGGAAAGCCCCTGCCGTATCTTTTCAAAAGGAAGCCTGAGACGCCGGGCCACGGCGATGGTGGCCAGGGCGTTTTGCACGTTATGCAAGCCAGGCAGCCGCAAGAAGACCTCGCCTAAAAGGCGGCCCTTTTCGTAAACGGTAAAGAGGCTGAAGCGGCCGGTCTCCTGCACCTTGGCGGTAAAATCAGCCTCCGCCTCCACCCCGTAAGTTATGACCGCCGGCCCCTCATCAAGCCTTCGGAGCAACCTCTGTACCCCCTGGTCATCCGCACAGACCACCAGGGCCCCTCCTGGTCTTACCCGGTTGGCAAAAGCCAAGAAGGCCTCTTCTATCTCTTTGTAAGAGGCGTAATAATCCAGGTGTTCGGCGTCGATATTGGTAATGACCGCCAGATCCGGGGCCATCCTGAGAAAGGAACCGTCACTTTCGTCGGCCTCAGCGACCAAATAGTCCCTGCACCCGAGCCAGGCGTTTCCCTCAAACCCGTTGACCTTGCCCCCCACCGCCACGGTAGGGCTGAGCCCGGCGGTGGAAAGGACGGCCCCCAGCATGGAAGAAGTGGTGGTTTTGCCGTGGGCCCCGGCCACCACGATGTTTTGGCGGTGCAGTTTCATGATTTCCACCAGCATTTCGGCCCGGGGCATCACCTCAAGACCGAGCCTGCGGGCCTCAACCAGTTCCGGGTTCTCAGGTTTGATGGCGGAGGAATAGACCACCACTTCGGCCCCGTGAACCTGGCGGGGATGATGCCCGTAAAAAATCCGGGCCCCCTCCCGAGCCAGAGCACGGGTGGTCTCTGAGGCCTTAAGGTCTGAACCAGAAACCTCATAGCCCATTTTCAAAAGGAGCCGGGCCAGACCACTCATCCCGATGCCACCGATCCCGATAAAGTGAAACCTTTTCCAGTTAAGCATGGGCCACCAAAGCCTCCGTCTCTCTAAGAATAATAGCTAGCGCGTCTTCCGGAAGGAGATTTTCCAAATTTCGTGCCATCGCCCTCAGGCGCCGGTGGTCCTGGAGGAGATTGAGCAAGGTCTCCTTAAAGGGGGCCGGTTCTATCTCTTCTTCTCGCCACATAACCGCTCCCCCGGCCCTTACCAGAAACTGAGCGTTGGCCGCCTGGTGATCGTTTATGGCGAAGGGATAGGGGACCAGGATGGCCGGTTTTCTCAAATAACAGAGTTCAGCCACGGTGGCTGCCCCGGCCCGACAGACCACGAGATCCGCCTGGGCGTAAGCCCACCCCATCTCCGTGATAAAAGGTCTGACCTCGGCCCTAAGGCCCGCCCTGCGGTAGGCCGCCTGCACCCATTCGTGATCCCGCGGCCCGGTCTGGTGGATTAGGTAAAGCCCGGGCACTCTGGCCAGCTCCGGGGCCAGGGAAACGAAGAGTTTATTCAAAAAACGGGCCCCCTGGCTGCCCCCGGTGACCAGCAGGCCAGGGCCCTCATGCTCCCGGGAATATTCCCTGCGTACCTCCCCCCTTATGGGCATCCCCGAAACCACCACCTTTTGCCGGGGAAAATAAGACGCCGAGGAAGGGAAGGTAACAAATATGCGGTGGACCAGCCTGGCCAAAAACAGATTGGCCCGGCCGGGCAGAGCGTTCTGTTCGTGAATGGCCGCCTTTACCCCCCGTAACCTGGCGGCCAGGAGGGAAGGCAAAGAGGCGTAGCCCCCTACCCCGAAGACCAGCTGGGGCTCAAAGGTGCGCAAGATCATGAGGGCCTTCCACGT
>DROK01000096.1 GCA_011321895.1 Thermodesulfatator atlanticus | reverse complement strand
TGAGACTTGATAACCGGGAGTTGCGCAAGCGCCAGGGAGGGCTCTTCGGCTCAGCGCCCCTTACCGGCTCCATCGGCGTGGTAACCTTGAATCTTCCCCGGATCGCGTATCTTGCCACCTGTGAGGAAGATTTCTTCGACCGCCTTTCCCATCTCATGGAACTTGCCAAAATCTCCCTTGAGATCAAGCGCAAAGTAATCGAGGACTTCACCGAAAAGGGGCTCTACCCTTACTCCCGGGTATATCTCTCCGGGGTCAAGGAAAAGACCGGGGCCTACTGGACCAACCACTTTGCCACCATCGGTATCCTGGGGATGAACGAGGCCTGCTTAAATTTCCTGGGGGAGCCCATCTATACCAGCGCCGGTAAAGAGTGGGCCAAAAAAGTGCTCCTTTTCATGCGGGATAAGATCGCCGAATTCCAGGAAGAAACCGGAAACCTCTATAACCTCGAAGCCACCCCGGCGGAAGGGGCCAGTTACCGCCTGGCCCGTATCGACAAAAAGAAGTTTTACCGCATCCTTACCGCTGGCACCGAAGATACCCCTTATTACACCAACTCCGTGCATCTGCCGGTGCACTATACCGACGACATCTTCGAGATCTTAAGCCACCAGGACGAGCTTCAAACCCTTTTCACCGGGGGGACGGTGGTCCACCTCTTCATCGGGGAAGAGATACCGAATACCCAGATGGTAAAGGAGCTGGTGCGGGCCATCGTCAGCCGTTTCCGCCTGCCCTATTTTTCCATCACCCCTACTTTTTCCATTTGTCCGGTACACGGCTATCTCCCAGGCAAACACACGGTCTGCCCTTATCCTCATACGGAAGAGGAATTGGCCCGTTACGGGCAGGAGATCGAAATCTCAGAGTTTGACCTGGCCACTTTATCCGAAAAGGCTTACCGCAAGGTCTAGAAAAATTAAGCAAAAGGAGGCTTTATGAAGAAAGAAATTGAAATCCCCAAGGTCAAGGTAAAGGCCGTCCCGGTGGAAGTCTACTCAAGGGTGGTGGGATATTTCCGCCCGGTTCAAAACTGGAACAAGGGCAAACAACAGGAATTTAAGGAACGCAAACACATTCCCTTAAGGAAACTTTCCTGCGGTTGCAAGTCCTGATATCTACCCCTCCACCGATCTAAAACGGTGGAGGGGCTTAGAAGGGGAGATCTTCTTCGGGGGGCGGTTCGTCTATAAAGTCATCCGCACCAGAAGTCGGGCCAGTGGCCGGCCCCACCTCTTCCCGGCGCCCGAGCATTTGCATATTCTGGGCCACGATCTCGGTGACATAGCGTTTGACCCCGTCTCGATCTTCGTAAGACCGGGTCTGAAGCCGCCCCTCAATATAGACCTGCCGCCCTTTGGATAGATATTCGCCACAGATCTCTGCCAGGCGCCCAAAGGCCACGATCCGGTGCCATTCGGTGCGTTCCTGGCGTTGACCGTTTTTGTCCGTCCAGCGTTCCGAGGTAGCGATGCGGAATGTGGCCACGGGCTGACCGTCTGCGGTGTAGCGTATTTCCGGGTCTGCCCCCAGCCGGCCGATCAAAATAACCTTGTTCACGCTCATATCAAACCCACATCCTTTCAAAAGAATTTTAAAAAAACTTAATCCGACACCACCTTCACGTAAACCTTGCGGGTCCGGGGGCCGTCGTATTCCGCCAGGAAGATGCGCTGCCAGGTCCCCAGTTTGAGCTTGCCCTCTTCCACGAAGACAAAGGTCCCCGGTCCCGTCAAAGAGGCCTTCACGTGGGCGGGAGAATTACCTTCCAGGTGTCGGTAATCGAACTTCCACGGCACGAAATGGTTCAAGACGGAAATTACGTCTTCAGCCACCGCCGGGTCAGCCCCTTCGTTAATAATGAGGCCTGCGGTGGTATGGGGACAGTAAAGATAGCAGATCCCGGAGGAGACCCCGGCCACCGCCTGGGCCACCTCCGGGGTAATGTCTACCAGTTCCGTCTGACGGTTGGTTTTGACGGTGATGGTTTTGATCATAAAAAGACCCCCTGAATTTATTTCCAGCCCCCGATAAGGTGGAGATGCAGGTGGAAGATCAACTGGCCGCCGCCTTTTTCTACGTTAAAGAAGAGGCGGTAGCCACTTTCAGCCGTACCCAGCTCCTTGGCCAGCTTCTTGGCCACCATGATCATCTCCGCTACCAGGGGAGCGTCTTCTTCGGTGAGATCGTTGATACTACGGATATGTTTTTTGGGGACGATGAGGATGTGAATGGGGGCCTGCGGGTTGATGTCCTTAAAGGCCACGATGTTTTCCCCTTTGTAGACGAAATCCGCCGGAATCTCCCCGTTTATGATCTTACAGAAGATGCAATCCTGCCCCATAAAACACCTCCTTTTTCGTTTTTTTAGCCTTTAATACACCCCATGGGGAGCACCTTGGCTACTTTGCGGGCAAGCCCGGCCCGGTGGGCCACTTCCACCACCTGGGTTACGTCTTTATACGCCTCTGGCGCCTCTTCCACCAGCCCTCTTTTGGACTTGGCCCTTACCACGATCCCCTTTTTCCTCAAGGCCTCGATGATCTGGTCCGCCCGCCAGCGTTTAAGGGCCTGATGCCGGCTCATGGTACGCCCAGCCCCGTGGCAGGCGGAACCAAAGGCCTTCTCTTCACCCTCTTTGGTCCCTACCAGGATATAGGATGCGGTACCCATGCTCCCGCCAATAATCACCGGCTGCCCTACCTTCTGGTAACGGGCAGGGAGCTCAGGGCGCCCGGGCCCCCAGGCCCTGGTGGCCCCTTTCCGGTGCACGTAAAGCTCTTTGAGACGCCCGTCCACCTCGTGTTTTTCAACCTTACACGTGTTGTGGCTTACGTCGTAGAGCACGGTAATCCGGGCCTCGGGGATGACCCGCGCAAACACCTCCCGCACCAGGTGGGTGATCACCTGGCGGTTGGCCAGGGCACAATTGACCCCACAGGCCATGGCCCGGTAATAGCGTTCTCCTTCCGGAGAACGGATAGGGGCGCAGACCAGTTCTTTTTCCCTGATGGGGATACCGTATTTCTGAGAGGCCTTGGCCAGCACCTTGAGGTAATCGGTAGCGATCTGGTGGCCCAGGGCCCTTGAGCCGCAATGGATGGAGACCACCACGTCTCCCAGTGCCAGGCCGAAGGCTTCTGCCGCTTCCGGGTCATAAATTTCGGCGACGTACTGAATTTCTAGATAATGGTTACCCGAACCGAGGGTGCCCACCTGGCGGTGCTGTCTCTTTTTGGCCTCAAGGGAAACGCAAGTAGGGTCTGCCCCGGGAAGACACCCCTTTTCCTCGATATAGTCCAGGTCTTCGGGTTCTCCGTAACCCTTGGCCACCGCCCACCGGGCCCCGCCTACCAGTACTTCGTCAAGCTGGTTAACTGAAAGCTTTATTTTCCCTTCAGAGCCCACGCCGGCAGGGATGGTGCGAAAGAGCTCGTCTATCAGTTCTTCTATGACCGGGGCCACCTCTTCCCTCTTAAGGCCGGTCTTCAGGCAACGCACTCCGCAGGAGATATCGTAACCCACACCCCCTACGGAGATGACCCCGCCTTCTTCCGGGTCAAAGGCCGCCACCCCTCCGATGGGGAAGCCGTAGCCCCAGTGCGCGTCTGGCATGGCGATGGAGGCCCTGACGATCCCCGGCAGACAGGCCACGTTGGTGACCTGTTCCCGTACCTTTTCGTCCATCTCTTCAAGCAATTTCCGGCTGGCAAAGATGCGCCCCGGGACCCTCATGGCCCCACGTTTCGGGATTTCCCATTCGTAGTCGTTTATCTGAACCAAAGACTTGAGTTCCATAAGGGCCCTCCTTGTGGGCTTTTCTTCCCAGAAGTTAAGGTTAAGAAAGGAAAAAAGCAATTTTTAGGTGCCAATTTTCCGCACCCGGGGTAAAAAGGGGCCATGATCCTGGGCATAGGGGTTGATTTGGTAGAAATAAACCGTATCCAAAAGATCCTTGACCGTTACCCTGAACGCTTTGTCAAGAAGATCTTTTCCGCCGAAGAACTTTCCTGGCTCGAAGAAAAACGCTTTACGCCGGAGCGGGTGGCGGCCCTTTTTGCCGCCAAGGAAGCCTGTTCCAAGGCCCTGGGCACAGGGCTGCGCGGCGTCTCCTGGCAGGAGATGGTAGTCTATCACGAACCTTCGGGTAAACCGGGGCTCAAACTAAGGGGTAAGGCCCTTCAAAAATTTTTGGCCTTAGGGGGCCAAAATATTTACCTTTCCCTCTCCCACGAAAAAAACTATGCTTTAGCGGTAGTTATCATTGAAGGAGCGTGCCTATGAGATTGGTTTACGGCAAAGAGATGCAGGCCCTTGACCGCTACACCATAGAAGATTTCGGCATCCCGGGGCTCATCTTGATGGAAAACGCCGGGCGCGGTACCGCCGAGCTCATTATCAGCCGCTTTGCCCCGGAAGCCCAGCGTGGGGTCCTGGTGGTCTGTGGCCCTGGCAATAACGGGGGTGACGGGTTCGTAATCGCCCGCCATCTCTTTCAGCGGGGTTTCCCGGTAAAGGTACTCTCTTTGTCTCCTCAAGAAAAATTCAGGGGCGACGCCGCCGTCAATTTCCAAATCGCCGCTGAGATGGGCCTGATAGCCGGCTTCATACTGGAAGAAAAAGACCTCACCTTCCTGGAAGAGGCCCTCAAAGAATGTGCCCTGGTGGTAGACGCCATTTTCGGGACCGGGCTTACCCGCCAGGTGGAAGGGCGTTTTGCCGGGGCCATAGAGAGGATCAACCAGGCGGGCAGGCCCGTGGTGGCGGTGGATATCCCTTCAGGGCTCTCCGCTGACACGGGAAGACCCCTGGGTCAGGCCGTAAAAGCCACCCTTACCGCCACCATGGCCCTGCCCAAGGTAGGCCAGGTGGTATATCCGGGAAGAGAACTAGTAGGTGAGCTCGAAATAATCGACATTTCTATGCCGGCCAAGGTCATCGCGCAGCTGGCTCCACCCCGGTTCTGGCTGCAGCAGGACTGGGCCACCGGCGCGCTTAAACCGCGAAAGCCCGACACCCACAAAGGCACTTACGGCCATCTGGTCGTCCTGGCGGGCTCCCGGGGAAAAACCGGGGCCGCCATCCTTACCTGCCAGGGGGCGCTCAGGGGAGGAGCCGGGCTGGTCACCCTGGTCTGTCCCCAGAGTCTTAACCCGGTCTTTGAGACCACACTTACCGAGGCCATGACCTATCCTCTCCCCCAGGAGACCGCTCACGCCAGCCTGGCCCAGGAGGCTTACCAGGATATCGTCCTCTTTTGCGAGGGGAAAAAGGCCGTGGCCCTGGGGCCGGGTTTTGGCCTGCACCCGGACACCCTGGCCCTCTCACAAAAGCTGGTCGCCACCCTTGATCTTCCCATGGTCATAGACGCCGACGGGATAAGCGCCCTGGCTGGTGAGCCCTTTCACCTGAAGCGGGCCCCGGCCCCCCGGGTCCTTACCCCCCATCCCGGAGAATTGGCCAGGTTTTTGGCCATTAACAAAGAAGAGATCCAAAAAGACCGTCTGGCCGCCGCCCGTTATACCGCGCAGGAAACCGGGGCGGTGGTGGTGCTCAAAGGGGCCGCCACGGTCATCGCCGCCCCCGACGGCCGGGAGGCGGTAAACTCTTCAGGCAACCCCGGTCTGGCCAGCGGCGGAAGCGGGGACGTACTGACCGGCCTCATCGGGGCCCTCCTGGCCCAGGGTTACGAGGCCTTTGTCGCCGCCTGTTTGGGGGTCTTTCTCCACGGCCTGGCGGCAGATATCCTGGCCCAGAGGA
>DROK01000095.1 GCA_011321895.1 Thermodesulfatator atlanticus | reverse complement strand
TCCGTCAACTCTTCGAAGCGCTTTTCGACCGCGTCTAATTTCTGGAGATAGTGGGCGGCAAAACCCATCTTTAACCTTGTTTACCCTGCTCTTTTTCCAGTTTTTTGTAATAATCTTCGTACTTTTTCATAAATTTTTCCACCCGTCCCGAGGTGTCAAGGATGCGCTGTTCCCCGGTGTAAAAGGGGTGACACTTGGAACAAACTTCAACCCTGATTTCGGGAAGCGTGCTCCCCACGATAAATTCGTTCCCACAGGCACACCTAACCACGGCTTTTTTGTAATATTCCGGGTGAATACCTTTTTTCATAACCTTCCTCCTGAATCAGATTAGCGGTTCATGGCCGCCAGGAATTCTGCATTGTTTTTAGTATCTTTCATCTTGTCAAGGAGAAATTCCATACAATCGACCGGGTTCAGGGGAGAGAGTAGTTTCCGCAGGATCCAGACCCGGTTCAGCACTTCTTGGGGCAGGAGCAGTTCTTCTTTTCGGGTCCCACTCTTGTTGATGTCAATGGCCGGCCAGATGCGGCGGTCCGCCAGCTTGCGGTCTAGGTGGATCTCCATGTTGCCTGTGCCTTTGAACTCTTCGAAAATGACTTCGTCCATACGGCTACCGGTGTCCACCAGGCAGGTGGCGATAATGGTAAGGCTTCCTCCTTCTTCGATATTGCGGGCCGCCCCGAAAAATCTCTTGGGCTTGTGCAGGGCGTTGGCGTCAATACCCCCTGAAAGGAGCTTACCACTTGAGGGGACCACGGTATTATAAGCCCGGGCTAAGCGGGTCAAACTGTCAAGCAGGATCACCACGTCGTAGCCGTGCTCCACTAAGCGCTTGGCCTTTTCTACGACCATCTCAGCCACCTGGGTGTGCCGCTGAGGCGGCTCATCAAAGGTAGAACTTACCACCTCGGCCTGGGGCACACTCCTTTCCATGTCCGTAACTTCTTCCGGCCTTTCATCAATCAGAAGGATGATGAGATAGACTTCCGGGTGATTTTTCACGATCCCGTTCGCTATATTCTGAAGGAGCATGGTCTTGCCTGTGCGCGGAGGCGCCACGATAAGACCACGCTGTCCTTTTCCGATGGGGACAAAGAGATCGATTATCCGGGTGGAAAAGTTGTCCGGATCGGTTTCGAGTCTAAGCCATTCGTTGGGATAGATGGGGGTCAGGTTATCAAAAAGAATCTTATTGCGCGCCTTCTCCGGGTCATCAAAATTGATTTTTTCCACCTTAAGTAAGGCAAAATAGCGCTCCCCTTCCTTAGGGGGGCGGATCAGGCCAGATATGGTATCACCGGTGCGCAAATTAAAGCGCCTGATCTGGGAAGGGGACACGTAAATGTCATCCGGCCCGGGGAGATAACTGTAATCCGGGAAACGCAGGAAACCGAAACCCTCCGGTAAGACCTCCAACACCCCTTCTCCACGGACTTCGCCCCCACGTTCCAGGTGAGCTTGTATTATAGAGTAGATAATCTCCTGCTTGCGCATGGAAAGAGGGCCTTCGATCCCATACTTCTTGGCCAGCTCCTGCAATTCGGCCAGAGATTTCCGCCGCAACTCCGTAAGACTGATGGGCTCCGGCACCTCGGCCGGCTCGGGAAGCCTTTCCGGTTCCTTCTCCGGCTCCTCTTTGGAAAGAATTTCACTTTCTTTTACCGTCTCTTGCACCTCGGACATAGCCTAAACACCTCTCTTTGCGTTCTTTGATGCCTGCTTAAAAGGGAAGGCCCGATGGGAGAGCTAACACAAATCCAGCAGGCACTTTAAATAATAGAAAACAAGACCCAAATGTCAAGAAAGATCACCGGTCACTTATTTGGCAGGCCCTCTAAATTTAACTTAAAGTTTGAAATTTGCCAAACAAAAACTTACCGGCTAGGTTATCGGCAAACGCAAGCTAAGGAGCAAGTATGTTGGTGGTACCTGCGATTGACCTCAAAGACGGTCGGTGTGTGCGCCTCTATCAGGGTGATTACCAAAAAGAGACGGTTTATAGCCACGACCCGGTTCCCCTGGCCAGGCAGTTTGAAGCCGCCGGGGCGGAATTGATTCACGTAATCGACCTTTCCGGGGCCAAAGAGGGCCGGGCCGTCCATTTAGCGCTCATCAAAAAAATAATCGAAAACCTCTCTGTCCCCGTAGAAGTGGGAGGGGGCATCAGAGACCTAAAGACCATCGAAACCTACCTGGAAGCGGGGGCGGACCGGGTAATCCTTGGCACCATTGCCTGCCGTAAGCCTGAGTTGGTGCGGGAGGCCTGCCGCCTCTTCCCCGGCCATATCGTGGTGAGCATAGACGTACGGGGAGACATGGTAGCGGTGGAGGGGTGGACGGAAGAAAGTTCAATCCATTATCTGGAATTGGCCAAGATGTTGGAAGACGTCGGGCTGCGGGCCCTCATTTTTACCGACATCACCCGGGACGGTACGGAGGAGGGGGTAAATCTCAAGCGGGTGATCCCCCTTCTGGAAACCGTTTCCCTGCCGGTCTATTTGGCCGGAGGGGTCTCAAGTATAAGGGATATTGAGACCCTTCTGCCTTTGGAAGAGCTGGGGCTGGAAGGAGTCATTACCGGACGGGCCATCTATACCGGGGCCCTGGATCTAAAAGAAGCCATCGCGCTGGCCAAGGGGAAAAGTGAAGGTTAAGGAAAAGGATCTAGCCGGCCACCTGATAGAGTTTGCGGAGCAGGGCAGGGTCCAGACGGCCTATTGTCTCGGCCAAAAGGACCGGCGCCTCAGGGTGCTGCTCCTTTCCGGGCGAGAAGAACTCCTGCCCCGTACCCGGGTTCTCCACGTCTCCCAGAAGGCCTTCCGGGCCAGCCACCGTCAGGAACAACTCGAAATCTTAAAGACCGCCCACGAGCGGCGGGAAAAACTCAAGGAAGAAATTGACCTGGCAGACCTTTGGGAACTGGTGGTGGACGAAGCCGAAGAGATGGAACCGGAAGAGCTGGCGGAAATCTATTTCGGCCAGGGCGTGGACGACGACCACGTAGCCGCCCTCATCCGGGCGGTGCTCGAGGATCGGCTCTACTTTCGCTTTCGGGAAGGAAGGATCCTGATCCATTCCCGCCAAGAAGTGGCCCGCCTGCAAGAGGCCCGGCGCAAAGAGGCGGAACGGCTGGCCCGCCGGGAAGAGGGAGCTGCCTGGCTTTCGGCCCTCCTTAGCGGCCAAGAATATCCCGTCAAGGAAGAGATCAAAGATTACTGGTTAAAGGCCCTTAAGGAATATCTCCTCTTCGGGGAAGAGGCCCAGAACGCCCGGGAGACCAAAGAATTGTTAAAGAGAATAGGGGCGGACCGTCCTTCCCGGGTCTTTGGCCTTTTGGTGGCCACCGGGGTTTTTACGGAAGACGAAAACCTTGAGCTCCTCCGTTTTGACATCCGGGAAGAATTCCCGGAGGAAGTGGAAAAAGAGGCCAGAGCGCTGGTTGAACGGGGTTTTACTGAAGAAGGTCGGCGGGACCTTACCGCCCTCTGCCCCGTTACCATCGACGGCCCAGAAACCAGGGATTTCGACGACGCTCTACATTTCCGGGAGACCGAAAACGGCCTTGAAGTGGGCATCCACATCGCCGACGTAGCCGCCTTCGTGCCTCCCAGAAGCGCGATTTTTCAGGAGGCCCTTAACCGCGGTACCACCCTCTACCTGCCAGACCGGATTATTCCCATGCTGCCCAGGATAATTTCGGAAGAGGCCGCGAGCCTTAAGGCCGGTGAAGTGAAACCCGCCCTTTCTTTCCTGGTATTACTTGACCACCAGGGTGAGATCCAAAATTTTGAAATAACCCGTTCCATCATCAAAGTAGCCCAGAGACTAACCTACGAAGAAGCAGACCAACGCCTTGAGGCCGAACTAAAACCCCTTTATCAGTTGGCGGAAAAACTGTTTCAGAAACGTATCAAAGCCGGGGCCCTGCCGGTCTATTTGCCGGAAATCATGATCAGGGTGGAGGACGGGGAGATTCGGCTGGAAAGGATTGAACTTACCGGCTCCCGTTTTCTCGTCTCGGAATACATGATCCTGGCCAATTATCTGGCCGCCAGATTTTTAAAAGAAAAGAATATTCCTGCCATCTTCCGCAGCCAGCCCAAACCCAAAGAGCGACTGATAGAGGGACAAGAAGACGATATCCTCTTAAATTTCTTGCAGTTAAGACAGCTTTCCCGGGGAGAGATGCTCCTGACCCCGGAGTTTCACCACGGACTGGGGCTTAGTTGTTACACCACCGTGACCTCCCCCTTGAGGCGGGCCCTGGATCTCATTATGGAGCACCAGCTCTGCCATTTTCTGACCACAGGGGAGGCCTTGTTCAGCCGGGAAGAGCTGGAAAATTTCTTAAAACAGCTATCTCACGCCCTGGAAGTGGCCAACACGGTCAAAAACCGCACCTACCGGTACTGGCTGCTTAAATATCTCAAAGAAAACGCCCGCCACAAACCCCTGGACGCCCTGGTCGTAGACCTTCATCAACGCAAGGCCAAGGTCCTGCTGCTGGATTACATGATCACGGTGGACGTCCCCCTCCCGCCTTCTTTCCGGGTAGAGCCGGGGAGCCGGTTAAAAGTGGTTTTAAAGGGAATTAACGCACGCGAAGATACCATCCGGGCTTTCCTCGCCCATTAAGCCGACCTTCTGGATCTCTTCGAACTGTTCCTTTACCCTCTGTTGTTTGTCTCTTACAAAACCCAAAATCTGGGCGAAGTTGTCAAAGAGGACCTCCACGATGATGCGGTCAATGAGGTTTCGTTGGGCCATATCTTTCATGATCCGCCAGACCTCTTTTTCTTTTAACCCGGCCCGGTAGGGGCGGTCTTCCACCAGGGCGGTAAAGATGTCCGCCACGGCCAGAATACGGGCCCCCAAGCTCAAATCTCCCGCGCTTAAGTGGAAGGGGTAACCTGAACCGTCCAGCTTTTCGTGGTGACAGGCCGCCCATTCGGCAATCTGTTCAAAGCCTCCGATGGAATCAAGGATGGTAAAAGTATAGTAGGGGTGCTGTTTTATGATCGCTACTTCTTCCCGGGTCAATTTCCCGGGTTTTTCCAGGATTTCCGCCGGAATGGCCAGCTTGCCAAGATCATGCAGATTCCCGGCGATCTCGACCAGGGTGATTTCCTTTTCGTTAAAACGCAAAAACTTAGAAAGCATGACCGCCGTGGAGGCTACGCCTACCGAATGGGTGGCGGTAAACCGGGAACGGAAGTCTATAATCTTGCGGAAAAATTGGGTAAGCCGCGCGATACTATCGATATCAATTTCGACCCTTTCTAAAGGGCCTCGGTTCAAAAGGAGCGAATAGATGCGCGGGTTGGTTATGTCCAGCCAGAAGGCTTCTTGACGGGCGATATTTTCAAAGAGATCAACCACTTCGGGATGGAAGTCTTCTCCGCTCAACCGGCGGACTTTTTGACGAATATTTGTTACCTGAAGCAAAATATAAACGTCGCGCCGAATACACCGTTCCACAAAATCGGCCAGGTTGAGGAACTGGCTTTCTAAGACGTTGTCTTCGTGCAGGTTGATCCCCCGTCTCCGCCAGGCCCGCCAGGGGGTATGGTGGTAACGGACCAGGGGTGCAGCCGGGGCCAAAAGCCAGATGGAAGAAAAGAGGGCCGCTCCCACGATGGCGTGTATTTCTACGTTGGCGGATTCAAACCGATGAAGCTGTACTTTTTCGCGGGGATCCAGGGCCCCGATATCGTGAAAAAGGGCAGCCATGTAAATGCGCTTACATGTCTCCGGCGGCAGGAGGGCCTCCTTGGCCAGTTGCCAGGCGATATAAGTGGTCCGCATCTGGTGGAGGGAAATGGCGGTGCTGGAAAGATCAATGGCGTCAGAAACAGAGAGGAAAAAATTGTTCAGGTTGATACAGGTCTCACGCACCATCAAAATGTTAATCGGCCGGGGGAAAATAAAAGTTGAGGGAGGGGGAAATAAATTTCCCCCTATACCTCTTCCCAGCCCAGGATCATACCCCGGATGTGGTTGTACCAGGGTCTGCCGGTAGTGGTTAAGTAAGTATGAATTATGAGGAAGAAGAGAAAGGCGAAAGCGCCCGCAGTATGCCAAAGCGCCACCTTCCTGAAGGTGGCCTCGATCCCCAGATAAGACCACCATTGATATGTAAGCAGGAGAAAGGCGGTAATGAATTGGAGGGGAAAGAGGATAAGCTTCAAAAAGATATAGGCCAGTCTCTGCAAGGGATTAAGTTTTTGGTCTGGTCTTTTTTCAAAGGGGTGAGGTTCTCCCCGGAAGATCCCTATTACGTAGTAATAGCAGATCTGGGGAATCTTCTCTTTGACCGGCCAATAATGCCGCCAGGCCCCGGTCGTCAAATGCCAGAAGATGGCAAAGGCCGTGAGAATTACCAGGGCAACGCCGGCATAAACGTGGTAAAGGTAGGCCTTTTCATAACCGAATATCTCCAGGCTGCCGTGGATCTCAAAACCGGTAAGTAAAAGGAAGATGATCAATGCCGCCTGAGACCAGTGCCAAAACCTTTCAAACCGGGAATAGAGGTAAAGTTTTTGGGCCATTCCTTTCACCCCCTACTTTTTAAAGGCCAAGATGATCCTTGCCAGGCCGTGAATCGTAACCAAACAAAGGGCTATCAGGCAAAGGGTGGCTCCGATTTTGTCAAGCTCGGGCACACGGTCCCGTCCGGGCAGATAGACCCCGCTGATGTCAGCCAGACGCCCTCCCTTTCTTATATGACAGGCCCCGCATTTTAAGGCGTCCTCCTTGGGAGCCACCATATGAGAAAGCGCGTGGTAATAGATCGTTTTGACAAAAGTGACCTCTCCGCTGAAAGGCAGCCCCGCCGCCGCCATCCCCGCCGCCGCTGCCGCTTTCCAGTCATGGTCAGCCCAGAAGGCCCCGCTGCCCTTGGGGCCAAAAAGTTTGGGAATAATCAAAGTCTTGTTTACCGGATCGTAAGGTTGTTTACCCAGGTGTGGTTTGAAGGGAAAGATACGGGCTTTGGGATCAGTGGGGCTCCCGTTCGGTTTTATGATCTCAATGGGCTCTGGGCCTGCTTCTACTTTTTCTCCCGGCAGGATATAGGAATAGGTGCCGTTGTACCAGCGGTAGACAGGGACCAGATCCCTCCCCCACTTGAGGGTCCCTTTTTTGGAATGGTAAACAGGTCTTCCCAGAGGCCCCATTTTGACTATGGGTTTTCCGTCTTTGAACTGGCCTGCGGTGGACCAATCCCAGTAAATATTGGTAGGACGCCCCCGGGCATAAAGGGGGATATGACACGTCTGGCAGGCCACCCGGTCCGTATGGTCGTTGAGTTTTACCAGCCGCCAATCAAAGAGCTTTTGCTTGGGCCGGTGGGGGCGCAGCCCGTGGCAGGACTCACACCGCACCCGGTGCCCCTCATATTTGGGAAAGGCAAGCGCCAGCCCTCCAGGGGCAGGTGTATCGTAGTGACGCCCGTCAATTTCATGGGCGGTGGTGGTATGGCAAGTAGCACAGGTAAAATTAAGCCCCTTGGCGTCCATGTGAACGTCAAGTTTTTTGTCCGGGGCGATCAAGGTGGAATCGATGTCTCCCCGCTTTACCCCGTCGCCACCACCGCTATAGAAGTGGCATTTACCGCAGGATTCCCTGGTGGAAGGCCCTACGTGTTGGGCTACAAAGGAAAGATTTACCGCCTTAAAGAGCTTTTTGCCGGCAAAGACCTTGTCCTTTAAGGGTGGGTAACCGCAATCGGTAGGAAACTTCTTGTACGTCCCGGTGGTATCGTGGCAGACCAGACAATCGATATTTTCTACTTTGTTGAAATCAAAATTTTTGTCTTTCCATCCGTAACCGGCGTGACAGCTGGTGCACCTGCACCAGTTAGAGGTAACCGCCACTCAGTAGTTATTTATCACGTGGGCCTTGCCGTATAACCGGCCATCTTTGCCCCGCCAGGTCCACGTAAAATGAAGGGTCTTTTTGAACTGTTCTCCGGCTTTATTGTGGCAGGAGAGGCAGGCCTTGGTAACTTCCTGTGGGCTTTTAAAGTCCTTCTTTAAGGCCTCAAATTTGCTATGATCCGCGGTAGATACCGGGGGCTTAAAATATTTGGGGGCCGCTATTTGTTCCCCAACGTTTTGCCCCCTTACACTTCCCCACACCGTGGCCACGCCCAACCACCACCCGATTAAGACCCACACCGCTAAACGCACCCCGAACACCCCCTTAGTTATTATTGAGAATTAATCTCAATCCCGCCAATAAAGATGGGTTTTAGAAGAGGCTTGTCAAGATACGACAAAAGTCGCCATTGTGACCGTATAAAACTTTAAAAGAGTTAAGAAAAACTTGTCGCTATCAGTTAACAAAAGGCTTGAGTTTTTTGGTTAGAGGATCGACCACCAGACAATTGCCGCCTCGCCGTTTGGCTTCATAGAGGGCCTCGTCTGCCCGCAAAATGAAATCGTCTACGTCCTGGGTGAGCGGGTTTTCTTCTCTTCTGATGAACCGGGCGATTCCTGCCGAAAGAGTAGTGGGTTCAAACTCTTCGGCCTGATACCGGTTAAGGATCCGGCTTACCACTTTGCAGACACCGGGGGTCTCGCATTGGGGAATTAAAAGGGCAAATTCGTCTCCGCCGTAGCGAAAGGGAAGGTCCACAAACCGGCGGGTTGAAGAGATGATAAGGTTAGCAAAACGGCGCAGGAGTTCGTCTCCGGCCTGATGACCATAGGAGTCGTTGTATTGTTTGAAATGGTCAATATCAAACATGACCAGATGTAGCGGGTAGCGTTGCCGCCAGGCCCGGTAACATTCCTCGGGGAGTTTTTCGGCAAAATAGCGCCGGTTAAAGATACCGGTCAAAGGGTCACGAATGGTCAGGGCCCGCAGTTGAGCCCTAAGCTCTCTTTCTTTAAAAATACGGGCCAATTTGGCCTCTAATTCGTCAAAATCAAAGGGTTTTTTAATAAAGTCACTGGCCCCGGCCTTTATTACGTCAACGTATTTGACCTTTTGGGCATGCCCTGTAATGGCAATAAAATCAATCTCCGGCCACTGTTCTTTGGCCCGGCGCATGAGGGTAAGGCCGTCTAAACGGGGCATAAAAATATCGGTAATGATGATGTCGTAGGGCCCGTTTTGTTCAAGTTTGGCCCAGGCCTCTTCGCCGTCTGCCGCCACCTCGCACTGGTAGCCCTGGCTTTCTAAATAGTGTCTCAGGGATTCCCGCACCAAAGGTTCGTCATCGACAACGAGGAACTTTGGTTCGGAAGGTTTCTCTAGCCAAAATTTGGTCTTTTCCATAACGCCATTTTAGATAATCTGTCAGTATCCGGCCATGATCAAATACCAATTCGTCTAAAGGGAGCTCTTCCGGAGAAAAAAGTTGGGCTTGGGCCGCGTCGTCTCCCCCTTTAGGTTCCCCCTTGGCCCGGGCTACGTAAACCGTGGTAATGGTATGGAAACGGGGATCACGGTTCGGTTCGGAATAGGTATAAAACTGACAAATAAGCTCTACGTCTAGATTGGTTTCCTCTTTGGCCTCCCGGATAGCCGCTTCTTCAAGACTTTCCCCGTAATCTACAAAACCTCCTGGTAAGGCCCAGCCCTCTGGCGGGTTTTTGCGCCGGATAAGGACTATACGGCGGTCGATTTCTATGATGATGTCCACCGTGGGGAAGGGATTACGGTAAATATGGACTTCTGCGCCGCAGCGCGGACAGGTTTTCTTCATGGCACGTAATGCTGGGCAATGGTAACCAGTTCCTGATGAATCAAACCGTTGGACGCCAGGATATGGTTCTGGAACGGATCATAAGCTTCTCCGCGATAATTGGTTACCTGACCTCCGGCCTCTTTGACCAGGAGTATGCCGGCGGCGGTATCCCAGGGCTTGAGAAGTGGCTCCCAAAAACCGTCAAAACGACCACAGGCCACGTAGGCCAGATCCAGCGCCGCGGCCCCGGCCCGCCGTACCCCCTGGGCCTTGATCAGGAAATCCCGAAAAGCCCCTACCACCTTGTCCGGTTGTTCATGGACGCCGTAAGGGAAGCCCGTGGCCAAAACGGCGTCTTTGAGCTCTTTCACTTGAGAAACCCTGATCTTTTGGTTATTGAGATAGGCCCCACTTCCCTTCTCCGCCCAGAAAAGCTCGTCAAGCATGACGTGGTAAATCACCCCTAAAACCGGCTCCCTGTCTTCCATGAGAGCGATGCTGGGGGCGAACCAGGGAAAACGGTGGGCGTAATTGGTGGTGCCGTCCAAAGGGTCAACCAACCAGTAACGCCCTTTGGGTTCCGTTTTGGCCATCTCCTCGCCCAAAACCGGAATACCTGAAGATTTAAGCAAGGCTACGATTAGGGCCTCGCTTTTGAGATCCACTTCGGTAACCAGGTCAATCTCTCCCTTGTGGCGCACCTCAAAAGGGCGGTTAAAATACTCCCGCTGTAAACGCCCTGCCGCCAAAGCCGCCGCCCGGGCCAGTTCAAGCAGCTCCATGGTTGGCCTCCTCAAAGAGCTTCCTAAGCCCAACCTCATAAGGGGAAAAGACGACTTTGACTTCCGTGATGATGGCTGAGACGTAACGCGCCGGGGTAACGTCAAAGGCGGGATTAGCGGCTGCCACTCCCTTCGGGGTAATCCTTTTGTTTCCGCAGAAATGGACCTCTTTTTCGTCCCGCCATTCGATGGGAATATCCTTTCCCTCTTTAGTGGCCAGGTCTACGGTGGAACGCGGCGCCGCTACGTAAAAGGGAATCTCGTTTTCCTTGGCCAGCACCGCCACGTTATAAGTACCGATCTTGTTGGCCACGTCGCCGTTGGCCGCGATCCGGTCTGCCCCCACCACACAGGCCGCGATTTTCCCTTGGGCCATAAGGGAACCCGAGGCCCCGTCGGGGATAACGGTGACCGGGATACCTACCTTTTTCATTTCCCAGGCGGTAAGACGGGCCCCCTGTAACCAGGGCCTGGTTTCATCGGCGAAAACCTGTATCTTTTTGCCCGCTTCGAAAGCGGCCCGTATCACTCCCAGGGCCGTACCGTAACCACCGGTAGCCAGGGCCCCGGCGTTACAATGGGTAAGTATCGCCCCTTCAGGCAGGAGCTCCGCGCCCAAACGTCCCATGCGCCGGTTGGCCGCAATATCCTCTTCCCAGATTTTAAGCGCTTCTTCCCGCAAGGCCTCTACCTCGGGCTCGCGTTCCGCCCGTTTGAGCATCCTTTCCACCGCCCAGGCCAGGTTCACCGCGGTAGGCCGGGCCCGTTTCAACCCCTGCCCTGCCCGTCTTAGTTTGGCCAGGAAGTCACGGGGGCTTTTGGCCTTAATCTTTTCCGCTGCCAAAACCATACCAATGGCCGCGGTGATACCGATGGCCGGGGCCCCCCGGACCACCATGGCCCTTATGGCTTCCCGGACCTCCTGCCAGGTCTTAAAGCGGAGATACTTTTCGCGCCAGGGCAGCAGACGCTGGTCCAAAAGGAGAAGGCCTTTGTCATCCCAGAGAATGGGCCTGATAACGTCTAAATTCGGGGGTAGGTAATCCAAGGTTATTCTCCCTCAAGGAGTTTGGTAAGGAGCTGGTTTACCACTTTGGGGTTGGCCTTGCCCCGGGTCTCCCGCATTACCTGCCCTACAAAGAACCCGAGCACGTTTTTCTTGCCTTTCTTATATTTTTCGACCTCTTTGGGGTGAGCTTCCAGAACGCGCTGGCAGATTTCAAGCAAGGCCGCTTCGTCGCTTTCCTGTTTAAGCCCTTTTTCCTCGACGATCTCCTGCGGGTCCCTTCCCGTAGCGTACATCTCCGCAAAAACTTTTTTGGCCGCCGGAGCGCTGATGACTCCTTCGTCCAGCAATTTCAAAAGGGTGGTGAAGTTTTCCGGGCTGAGTTTGGTCTCGTCGATCTCCTTCCCTTCCCGGTTTAACTCCCGCAGGACCTCGGTCATGATCCAGTTGCTGACCAGTTTGGGTTTGGGTAACCGTTTACAGCAGGCCTCGAAGAATTCCGCCAGCTTGCGGGAAGAGGTGATGATCTCGGCGTCATAGGCCGGAAGCTGGTATTCCTCCATAAAACGGGCCTTCTTGGCGTCCGGCAATTCAGGAAGCGTCTTTCTTATTTCTTCTATCCAGTCGGCGTCGATTTCTACCGGGACCAGGTCGGGGTCTGGAAAATAACGATAGTCGTGCGCTTCTTCTTTACCCCGCATGGACTGGGTAACCCCCCGGGCGGCGTCAAAGAGCCTGGTCTCTTGGACCACTTCCTTGCCGTCCAAAATCAGGGCAACCTGCCTCTTGATTTCATACTCCAGGGCCCGCTGGACGTGTTTGAAAGAGTTCATGTTTTTGAGCTCTACCTTGGTGCCAAAGGTGGTGCTCCCTTTGGGACGAACCGAGATGTTTGCGTCGCAGCGCAGGCTTCCTTCTTCCATGTTGCCGTCGCATATCTCAAGGTAGCGCAGAATAGAACGCAGTTTCTTGAGGTAAGCCACCGCTTCCTCTGGGGAGCGGATATCCGGCGCACTGACGATCTCAAGGAGGGGGACCCCGGTACGGTTAAAATCAACGTAAGACACCGGCCGTGCCTCGTCGTGGATAAGTTTGCCAGCGTCTTCTTCCATGTGAATCCGGACTAAGCCGATCCGCTTTTTGCTCTCCCCTACCTCGATTTCAATATAGCCGCCTTCGGCCAAAGGGAGTTCATACTGAGAGATCTGATAACCTTTGGGCAGATCAGGGTAAAAATAGTTTTTCCGGGCAAAAACCGAGACCGGGTTTATTCGGGCCTGGGTAGCCAGGGCCAATTTAAGGGCAAAGTCCACCACTCGTTTGTTCAATACGGGCAGACTGCCTGGCATCCCCAGACAGACCGGACAGACGTGCGAATTGGGAGCTGCCCCGAACCGGGTAGAACAGGCACAGAAGATCTTACTTTCCGTAAGGAGCTGAGCGTGCACCTCCAAACCTATCACCGCTTCGAATTCCATCCCGGGCCTCCTTCTTTGGTTAACCATTGAACTTAGCTCTCAGGGAGCACTTGTCAATCGGTACGGCTAGGACTTCGCCCAAAATATAAAAGGGCGCTTGGTGCGCCCTTTTGCAAAAACTTTAGTGGGGGATGGTTTGATTCTCTTAAGCTTTGCCTGCAGCTTTGAGTTCCTTAACAAAAGCATCAATGGGATTTTCTCTTTTGCCAACCTTTTTAGGGATGTTTACCCCTCTTTTGCGCAATTCAGTTACGATTTTCATCACCTGAAACTTGCTAATCCCCAATTTTTCAGCGATCTCTGCGGCAGACATTTTGAGATAATTTTCATACACAAACTTGACATCTTCCTTGGTTACTGGACGACTACGCTTCCTGGCCATCTAAATCCCTCCCTTTTCGTTTTTAGTATTACTTAGACAAAACAGGGAATTTTTGTCAACCCTTAAATAGACTTTTTTTCAAAATTCTATTTGCCAGGAAGCAATTTTTGATAATAGTTCTGGGTCAGAAAGATTATGCTGGAGGGGCGTAATGGTGATATAACCTCTTTTTAAGGCTACTACATCCGTATCAGGATCCTGCTCCGTAAATCTTTCTCCACATTGCCAGTAATAGACATTGCCGTGCGGATCAACACGCCGCTCAAATCTTTCTATTAACGGAGCCGTGCTCTGCCTAACAAATTTGATTCCCTTTATTTTGTTGGCCGGCAGGAAAGGGATGTTTACGTTCAAACAAATTTTTGGATTTTTTAAGAAATTTTGGGCCAAAAAATCAACCAGAATACTGGCAAAATAGGCAGCAAAACAATAATCCGGCTCTTTATATTCGTCCAAGGAAATGGCTAGCCCGGGATAGCCCAGTATTACCCCTTCGGTTGCCGCTGAAACTGTTCCTGAATAAAGGACATTAATGCCAACGTTTGCCCCTCTGTTGATACCAGAAAGTACCAGGTCTATTTCCGGACCAATCAACTCATGAATGGCTATTTTGACGCAATCTGCCGGTGTACCATTTACGGCATAACCAAAAAATACGTTACCTCTTTTCACCCTTTTGACGCGTAGCGGATCAGAAAGTGTGATGGCGTGCCCTACCGCGCTCCTTTCAGCTTCCGGAGCCACCACAAAAACTTCGTGATCCTGACACAGGGCATCGTAGAGGGCACATAAACCCTCAGCAAAAATACCATCATCATTTGTAAGTAAGATGCGCATTATTTTTCGCGTTCTTTCTCAAAGAAATGGATTAAACAAGCCTTACGGTGCGGACAGTAGTCTTTGGGGTGTCGACAGCCCTTTGCCAGAGGGCTGTATTCGCTGTCTTTGGCGCAAAAACCCATCTCCTCTTGTGTTTCTTTCTTTTCAGGTTCGGTATTCGGCGTTGATTTTGACGTACTCATAAGACAGATCACAGGTCAAAATTTCAGCCGAACCATTACCTTCTTTTAGGTGAATTGTCAAAGAAAACTCCTTATTTTTCATCTCCTCATGGGCTTTTCTTTCAGCTGTCAAACCTTTGCCTAAGCCATTTTCCACGATTTGTACGCCGTTAATAAAGATATCTACGCGCTCCGGGGTGAAATCCACGCCAGAACGCCCCATAGCGGCCAAAATACGGCCCCAGTTGGGATCTTCACCGAAGAAAGCGGTCTTGACCAGGAGGGATTCGGCTACGGTCTTGCCGAGTCTGAAGGCCTCCTGGTCGTCCCGGGCCCCTACCAGGCGGACGCGCACCACTTTGGTCGCCCCTTCCCCGTCTTTGACTATCAGATACGCCAACCGTTGACACACCTCGGTCAAGGCCTCTTTGAAAAGGGCCTGGTCTTCGGGCTTGAGGGTTTGCCCGCTTGCCCCGTTGGCCAGGAGATAAACGGTGTCGTTGGTGCTGGTGTCTCCGTCCACGGTGATACGGTTGAAACTGTTCTCCACCGCTTCCCTTAGGCTTTCCTGTAAAAACTCCCGGGGAAGCGCCGCGTCCGTAAGGATGAAAGCCAGCATGGTGGCCATACGGGGGGCGATCATGCCAGCGCCCTTGGCCAGGCCCAGGAGCGAAATTTCCCTGCCTCCGGCAAGGCAAAGTCTTTTCGTCTCCATTTTGGGAAAGGTATCGGTGGTCATCATGGCCCGGGCTACCTCTTCCGCCCGCTGAGGATCAAGTGCTTTGCTCAGGGTCTTGAGGGCCTCTTTTATTTTTGTCACCGGCAACCTCTGTCCGATCACCCCGGTGGAGGCCGGAAGTATCTCTTCTGGGGCTATCTCAAGCAGGGAAGCAAGCCGGGCCAGGATTTCCTCGGCGTCAGCCAACCCCTCCTTACCGGTGCAGGCGTTGGCACAACCGCTGTTCACCAAAATGGCCCTGATCGGGCATGCGGTGGCGAGCCTTTTTTGGGCCAAAAGGACGGGTGCCGCTTTGACGATATTGGTGGTGAAGACCCCGGCGGCCTCGGCTGGCCTTTCACTCAAAATAAGCCCCAGGTCAAGCCCTTCTTTTTTGATACCACTTGCCGTGGCTGCAAACCAGAAGCCCTTTGGTATCTCCACTTTTATTCCCTCCTGAACGCCTTGTAGAAGTAAATTTTTCCTCATAAAATGCGCCCATGGCCCGCATCCCCCTTGAAAAGGCCTTAAATTGGGCCTTAAGTCAAGCCCCTCAATTAAAAGAAGGGGACTGTCTGGACCTCCTTTGTAAAAAGAGGAACCGCCTGGTAAGGATTGTCAAATTGAAAAAAGGTTATCGCCTGGAGGAAAGGGGCTTTTTTAAAGAGGATCATCAGGCTGCCGAACTCAAAGAACTGGCCAAGGTACTTGCCAGACTCATCGCCCGGGAATTTCCCCGCAGCCATATGCTCTGGGCTTTCAAAAGAAGGGCCTAGTTTATGGACGCCAAAAGCTTAGCCCAGAAAATAAAACGGTTAGACGGCCGGGGGTACGGGGCCTATAAAGAACTGAAGGGAATTTACCAGTTTGACACCTTCAAACTCTTTATCGACAAGGTCCAGGCGGATCCCTTTGCTTCTCCGAGCCTTTTTCGCCTCTGGCTCCCGGCGGAGGTGGCCCGTCTTCCCGCCTGGACCTTTGCCAGCCAGGAGCGCAAAACAGGGCTTGAGAATTTTCTCGCCCACACCGCTGCGCTCAAGGCCCGGGCGCTGGCCAAACACCGGGGAACAGGCAAGAGCGGCCAGATAATCGTACACGGCCCGGGGCAGGAGATGCTTCCCCTGACCGCAGTGGAAGTAACAGGGGATGGAGCGGTAGAACTGCGCTTTTTCGTAGGGCTTCCTGCCGCTGGCCGGCGCATCCTGGCCCGCCAGGCCCAAGAACTGATCCTGGAGGACATCCCTGCCCTGGCCCGGAGCCTCTGCTACCCTAATCTGGACCACGCCCTTCTTAAAAGTTTTGTGGAGACCAACGAAGACGCCTCCTTTCTCCGCCAAAAACTGAGTGATCTCGGCCTCATCGCCTTTGTGGCGGACGGAAGCATTCTGCCCCGGGCCTCAGGAGTTGACCCGCGGCCCGCCAAAGAGGCCGTCCCCTTTGAGGCCCCGGCCTCTTTAGCCTTGGAGATCGAACTCCCCCACCGGGGTCGCGTAAGGGGTCTTGGTATCAAAAAAGGGGTTACCCTGATTACCGGGGGCGGTTTTCACGGCAAATCCACCCTGCTCAGGGCCTTAGAAGTC
>DROK01000094.1 GCA_011321895.1 Thermodesulfatator atlanticus | reverse complement strand
TTAAGCCCTGGATAATGTCTCTCATCTCCTAGATGGGCAAAAAGTTGGCCTCCTTCGCTTATTTCCTGGATCAACTGTTCCCAGGAGATGGGTTCAAATCTTCCCGAGCCCCGTGGGCCGCTACGTTTAAGGGGTCTTAAGATACGGTAGGGGTTTTTGAAATAGTCTTCGTCCATCTGGGGTTTGGCACACGTGGCCCCCCGGACCTCAAGACTCTTTTTAAAAGGGGTGTGGTAAGGGAGGTGCTTTCCGGTACGGTTGTAAGGGTGATAGGGGTTTCCGTCTACCCTGAGGATTCTATCCCCCTTTACCCTCACCCTTAGCCCACAGCGACTGTTGCAAGCCAGACAGACGGTTTGTACCAGGCGTTCCTCCTTCCCCGGTAATTTCTGAGGCACGAAGTTTTTTTCCGGTTCAAAGGAAAGGGCGCCGGTGGGGCACACCGCCACGCAACGGGGCAGATAGCCTTCTTTTAATTCCTCGTAGCACAGGTCACATTTAAAGGCCTGACGGTAGAGGACTTCAAGGACTCCGTAAGGACAGGCTTTAGCACAGAGGCCGTGCCCCTTACATTTTTTACGTTCGAGAACGATGACGCCTGCGGTGTTTCGCCTGAGGGCCCCTTCGGGGCAGGCCGTGATACAGGGGGCGTCTTGGCACTGGGGACAGTATTTGAGGGAGAAAGAAAAAGCCTGCGGGGCCTTTTTTTCTTGGGTTTTTAGCCGCAGGCGGAAGACCTCTTTAGGTTCATCTGGTCGGGTGCAGGCCGTAACACAGGCTTCACACCCCAGACACAATTTGGGCTCGAAGCAGAGCCGGGGGTTAATCTTCTCTCCGGAAGCGAGACTTAACCTGGGACCAATAAGACAAAAAGTGGTAGAATGGGCCAAAATTTTTAAGAACTCGCGGCGCTTCATGCGCGCTAAAATATATTGTTAAAATTTAATGGTCAAATAGATTTTTCAAATAAATAAAAGTTGGATTTATAACTTGCTCAAATAATTGGGATAAAACGATGAGCGGGGCCATTTTATTGTTAATAGCGCTGGCTGGTCTTCTGGCGGGTTACCTCTTTTATGGGAGGAGGCTTGAGAAGTGGTTCGGGGTCAAAGATAAGCAAACCCCGGCCTATCGTCTGCGGGACGGGCTTGATTATGAACCTGCACCGCTTCCGGTCCTTTTTGGCCACCATTTTGCCTCAATCGCCGGGGCCGGGCCCATTATCGGGCCCATTCTTGCGGCTTCTTATGGCTGGTTAGGGGTGTTTCTATGGCTGGTGTTGGGGGCTGTTTTTGCCGGAGGGGTACACGATATGGGGGCCATTGTGGCCTCGGTGAAGCACGATGGCCGTTCCATCGGCGAGCTCATTCGCCGTTACGTGCGTCCCGAGGCCCAGAAGGCCTTTCTCCTCTTTGCCTGGGTGACCCTGGTCTTGATCATCGCGGCTTTTGACGTGATAGTGGCCAAGACCTTTGTGCATGCACCAGAAGTAGCCACGGCCTCTTTACTTTTTCTGGTTTTGGCGGTGGGTTTTGGCATCCTCAAAGCCCGGGGTTTTTCCCTGTGGTTGCTCACGGTGCTGGGTATTCTGGGTTTGGTGGGGGCCATCTGGCTGGGGTTTATTTTTCCTTTAAGACTCCCGCAAAAGGTCTGGCAGCTCCTGCTTTTCGGCTACATCTTTCTTGCAGCGGTTACGCCGGTCTGGCTTCTCCTACAGCCCCGGGATTACCTTAACGCCTATCTCCTTTACGCCCTCCTTTTAAGTGGCCTTTTAGGGGTATTTTTCAAGCACC